>NZ_JBYTAJ010000015.1:0-140760 GCF_058788075.1 Pseudomonas sp. FW305-20
GTGGGGTGATTGCAGGGGGGCAGGATACGGCGACGATTATCAACGGGATGTTGAATGATCATTCGTTGAAGGTGGATACGGTGTGACTTGAAGGCTGAAACGACAAAACCCGCGATCCCGGTGATAGGGGGTGGCGGGTTTTTTATTGTTCCTCTGCGCGACGGCTGCGATCTGATGGACGTGATTGGGTGACGGTTGCGGGCGCAGATGGCGTGATAAACAAAAACGGGCGACCTCAGGGGGGCGCCCGTTTTTTTGGGTTGGTTGATACCTGCTGCGCCTTCCTGGCATGAAGCGACAGAGCACGATTAATTAATATCGTGATCTGTCCCCGGATTTCGGTCGGGGTTAATGTCCGTTGAGAAGCTGGAACGTGTATGCAAACCGGGAATAGGGCGGTGCGGCAATGGAACGGTCGGTGGTGGTGGTTGGACTGGTAGCCCATGTTTCAAACAGCCCTCCGTAAGGGGGCGTGACATGGGCTGGATAAAAAGTAGTGTAAATGCTGCCGGCTTCACCGATGGGGGCATAAATTTGGGTGAGGTCCTGGAATTGGGAGGGGAAAAGGAAGGGGACGTAGCCAAGACCGCCAGATTCCGGATTGGCGTAGTTCCATGAAACTGCTGCTGGTCCCGAAAGGGGGGTGGGCGAGCGTATGAGGCGACAGACCCGAGAAGCGGATACTGTGTAGGAGAGACTATCACCGTTGCTGTCTGTGACGGTGATAATGGTGGTTCCGTTGCCTCGTGCTCTCACTTTTCCGTCAGTAGCGCCGACCGTTGCCACTGATGGGTTCTGCGATGTATAGCGATAAGGAGGGGTGCCCGCGGTCGCCTGTCGTGTTTCCGTTGTTCCGGGTGCGTCTTTTTCGGTCCAGCCGAAATCTTGAATGAGCTTGATACCGTTGAGTCCCATGTGGGTTGTGGGTATTTGTATTTTTTGCACCACTCTAAAGGTCCGTGCCAGTGATACGGGCAAGCTGCCATAAGTGGCTTTGGCTGTAATGCTGTGCGCAGCCACTGTCAGGCCGGTGAGGGTGTAGTTCCATTCGCCTGTTGAATCAATGGTGACCGTGTCTTTTATTGTTCCGTTGACCAGGATCTGCACCTGCAAGTTAGCGGTGGCTCTACCGGTCAACTTGACCGTGGTGTCGGCCGTGGTGCCGCCCTGCGGGATCTCTACATTCTTGGAGTTCCTCACATAGGTAATAGTGGGCTCAATCAACGCCACCGCTTTGATGGTATAGGTCCGATCCGGAAACACCGTGGCCGTGGCCAGATTGTTGCTCTTGTCCAGCGAGACCTTGAACTTGATCGTCAGCGTGGTGCCGTGTCCGAGTTGCTTGAGATAGCTGTTGGCCAGCGCGTTGGGCCAGAATCCTTGACTGATCCAGGTGGCGTTGACCTGGGACGGGAGGCCGTTCCACCGGGTCAGGTTGTGCGCCGTGCCGTCCGCCTTCTTGCCTTCCAGACTCAGCCAGCACGGCTGGCCCGCTTCGATCAGCGTGTGGAGCAGAGCGTGAATGGTCGCGTTGTTGCTGCCCAGCGCCATCACATCCAGAAAGTTGTTGGCGTCGGCCTCGACGATTTTTGGCGCGATCAGTGCCGTCGCTGGCAGCGTCAGGATGTTCAACGGCAAAGGCAATGAGGGGGCGGGTTTGCCGTTGCGTTCGACGACGTAAGTGACCGTCACCTGTTTACCCAAGCTGTAGGCCAGCACCGAGCGCGGCACGGCGATTTCCAGACCTGCGCTGACCAGCCGCTGCGGGCTGGTGTAGGAGCCCGCCACCGCTGAGCCGGTCGCGCCTTGCCAGACCACGCTCAGCTTGTCGGTGGGCAGCAGCGAGCCTTGCGGCACCAGCACTCGGACTTCCGGCTGGGTCGGGCTGAAGTTGGTGCCGGTCATGCCCTTGACAGTCGGGGCCGGCAGGTCAAGTCGGTCGAGATGAATGTCCAGTCGCTTCTCCGGGGATTTGACCCGGTTGAGCAACTGGTCGACGACAGCAAATTCAGCTACTGCACTCGCGTTGTCACCCGCCTTCTGGAACGTGTCGGTGAACAGTGTGTGGGTGATTGGCGCCGTGCCGTCGGGGACATCGAACTCGACTAGGGTGTCGCCCAACCCAAACTTGATGCGGTCGTGGTTGCGCCGGTTGGCATAGGTGAACCCGAACTCCACCCCTTGCGCCGCGCGTGCGGCGCTGACGCCGTCCTTGAGTACGTCGGCCGGGATTATCAGATTCAGGTTTTCCGCAGGCCGTAGGTGATACAGCACGAGCAGATCCCGAGAGGGTTCCGAGTTCCCGCTGGGACGAGTGACCATGTAATGCAGCCGATTGACGCCCTGTCTCAAATTCCCGTGTGGCAGGCACAGGCGCTGGCGCAGCGTTTCCTCCCCCGGCTTGACGGTCTGGCCTGCTCCTGGGATGAGGTCGCCGTTGCAATACAAATCCACGTGATCATCGGCCGCCATGATCCAGGAGCGCTGCTGCAGTTCGGTCCAGGGATCGACCAGGCATACAAGGCCCTGTGCCTGGCCGTCGTAAAGGGCTTTGGAAATACCGCCGTCGGCGATGCCGGCCGGTTTCACCGGCGTGACCCAGCCATGGATGATCATGGGATGCAGCACAAACAATTCGTTCAACACCGCGGACTGGATATCCATTACGTTCTCCTTGGAGGTGGCAAGCCCTGAGTCCTCTCGGGACGCGGGCTCATCACACACCAGGCTGGGAAGGTTGGCTACTGTCAGATCTGACAGGTAGGCGTGACTTCCAGACGAACGGTCGAATTCCTCACATCGGCTCCGGCGGCCCAATCAACGGCAAATCAATGCTGTTGGTTGCCCGGTAAATCCACGCGACTGCTGGCGTCACGGTCAATCTGGGCGTGGTCGGTGCGCAGAACACCCCGGGCGCCGGGACCGACTCTGAGGACGATCGAAAACCTGACCGGCATGTTGAATGATCATTCGTTGAAGGTTGATACGGTGTGATCTGAAATGACAAAACCCGCCATTCCTTTGAAAAAGTGGCGGGTTTTTTATTGGCTTTGGCGAAGGCACTTAAGCATTATTAAGGCGTAGGGAAAAATGGTAAATAAATGCGTCCCCTATTCCCTACCACTTTCTCCAAACACCTGGTTCTGGACTTATCTTGGGTTGCTTCTTTAATTCCCGACTACCCAAACATTGTTGTCCGTGTAATTGCAGATATAGACGCGAGTGCTGTCCGAGCTGAAGGCTACACCTGCAGAGTCGCGGCCGACCGGGATGCGACGGACGCTAAAGGTCGTGGTATCGACTATCACAATGGCCTTGCCGTTAAACCACTCACTGGCACAGAGAGACTTGCCATCCGGACTGAGCGCCAATTGCCACGCGCCAAATCCGATTGGGATGTTGTGAATGACTGCATGGGTAC
This sequence comes from Pseudomonas sp. FW305-20, assembly GCF_058788075.1. Lineage (NCBI taxonomy): Bacteria > Pseudomonadati > Pseudomonadota > Gammaproteobacteria > Pseudomonadales > Pseudomonadaceae > Pseudomonas > Pseudomonas sp. FW305-20. The sequence continues at coordinate 3,422 of NZ_JBYTAJ010000015.1, forward strand.
GGGCATCGATCACCACGAGCAGGCTGCCGTCTGTCCTGACGGTATAGATGCGAGTGCCGTCCCGGCTGACCACTATGCCGTGCGGATTCGACCCAACCCCGATGTTGCTGATCACGGAGTAAGTACTTGTATCAATCACCGAGACCGTTCCGCCGTCGATGCCCACCATGCCATTGCCATTCGCGTTGGTGGCATAGACACGACTACCGTCCGGGCTGACGGTAACTTCACTTGCATTGTTCTGAAGCACCAAGGTCTGGAGTGTCTCGAAGCGTGCCGTATCGACTACCGCCAGCCTGCCGTTGGGGAAACCGGTAAAAGGATAAGCGCCACCACAAAGATAGGCACGAGAGCCATCCGGGCTTATCGCAACGCCAAATGGAGCAAAACCCGTGAACGAAATATTGCGAATAATATCGAGGCTGGTGGTATCGACTACGGTCAAAACCTGATTAAGAGAATCAACGCCACCCCGGGTGATATAGACGCGGCTGTTATCCGGACTGACTGCAACACCGAACACATTCCTCCCTAGTGCGATAGAGCCCGTCGCTTTGTGAGTGGCGGTATCAACCACCGTGAGTGCGCCATAGTTAGCGGGATGTGAAGTACTGACGACATAGGCTCGGGTGCCGTCGGGACTAATTGCGATGTTGTAAGGGTAGGGGATTCCCGGGATGGTCCCCGCGGATGTCTGTGGCGTGACGGTCGCAACACCCGTCACGGTCTGGTTTCCATACAAAGCAGTCAAGGAATAAGCGCCGGGCACCCTGTGCCCCTTCACCCCGTTTACAGTGATCTTTCCATCTTTGTCGGTGACGAAGCGGCGGCTGCCACCGGCGTTGTCGCTGAAAGTAAAATCTTTTGGCAAGGACAGTTCGACGGCTTCGTCAGGTAGATCCACGCCATTCTTCGCCAGCGCCAGCCTGACGGTAAACCGGCCTGCCGGGGCGAGCGTGTAGGGGTCATTATCAAAGGTCAGGGTCACTACCGGGGCTGAAATCCTGAGCCGCAACTCTGGTGAGGGCGTCAGCGATCCTTTGCGGATCAGAACCCAGCGCAGTCTGAGGTTTCTGCCCTGATGTGCCTTGAGCAACTCGGGGCTTAGCGTGAAGTTGGCGCGCCTGTTCTGGTTCAACTTGACCGTCGCAAACCCCGGTGTGCCTGGAAGTGCATTGAGCGCCTCCAACCGCGCTTCGTCGCCCTCTTGAGCGGTCAGGTGTTCGACTCGCACCTTCACCCCTTCCGGATAAAGAGACGATTCAATCGGGTTCTTGGCCGGAGCCACCAGAAACGGTGCCTTCAGCTCAATCTGTGTATTGCCTGTCACCATGACGGGGGTTGAGTAAGAGCGTCCCAGTTCCCGGCCATCTCTCAATTGCTTGTAGTACACCCATATCTGCCAACCACTTGCGGCGGCAAAGTAACTATTGTCCAGTGACAACTCGGGAAAGTCCGGGACAATTTTCACCTCCTTTGTCGTCACAAAAGTTACGTCCTTGCCCTCCGCGTTCCGGTAGGTGCAGGTCAGTTCCAGTGTGTCGCCTGTGGCCCATGGCGTGCGCACATGTACCTTGGCGATCACCGGTTGACCATTGAGTTCACCCAGGTCGATGGTTTCAGGCCCGTGCTGTGGGCTGAGGATGGGTTTGTCGAACCAGTTGCCTTTGAGGTTCACCCACAGCGGGATACTCTCCGAATACGGTTCTGGGGCAGGACCGTTACCGATCCAGTCCTTGACCGTATAGGAGAAGCGAACTGCCGTCCCTTCGCCAGCGGCAACAAGAGCGGCATGATTTACCAGAATCGGTAGCGGATTCTGGTGAGAAGTTTGCTCAGCTTCTTCGACGCTCACATTGTGTTTGATGACATGGCCGTTGCAATTGAACAGGACCATGTCGAACGCTCTAATCATCGGGTAAAACACGTAAAACCAGACCCCGCGCTGCGCCAGTTCCGGCCCTACGCCGTACTTGGCGGCGTCCTCGACCTGGATCTGTAATTGTGAATTCACACCATCGCCTGGCTGGTCGTCCCGCCCTCCCGGGCCTTCTCGGTGAAACCATGCCGACAGGTCGTCAGAGGTGCCGATATTTTGCGAACCGTTGGTGACGGTGTAGTGGATGAGGTTCTGGCCATCGCGCAAATAGTCCGTCGGGATTTGGAGGTTTGCGGTTTTGTTTTCATCTCCGGGGTTCAGGTAGGTGTGGAAGTCGACCTTCAGCTTGTTTACGTACAAAGTGATGGTTTGGCCCTGCTGGCTACCGGGAAAAGGGTCCACGACAGCGACGTATCCGGAGTCCGTCTTTGCAAGAATCGGGATGCCGCACTGCGCGTTGATCCCTCCGGGCACGGTGATTTCCATGCCCTCAATCCTGACCAGATCCAACTTGAGAATCTCTACAGCTGTCATGACCTCACTCCCTGCCCGAGGCGCCCACGAGTTAGACGCAGGGCGGCGATGAGCGTCATGACACCTGATGTTGGGTGATTTGCCTACTGTCATATCTGACAGGTACATGATGGTTTAAGACGAACGGTCGAACCGCTCACATCGGCTCCGGCGGCCCAATCAACCGTCCCATCACCCCGAACAATCCCAACTCACGGATCACTTCCAACTCCCCCTTGGTCTCGACCATCTCCGCAATCAACGGCAAATCAATGCTGTTGGTCGCCCGGAAAATCGCCTCGATAAACAGCCGTTTATCACTCTGCTCATCAATGTGACGGATGTACGCGCCATCAATTTTCAAGTAAGCCAGACCCAGTTGAGCCAGGTTGCCGATCTGGCCGAAGCTGCCGCCGAAATGCTGCAGACCGATGCGGTAACCGGTGTTGAGCAGGCTGTGGCTCAGGCGTTGCAGTTCTTCCTGAGGTGGCAGTTGGCGTTCGTCGATTTCCAGGATCAGCAGGGGGGCAAGTTCGGGCAGCGATTCGAGCATGTCGAGGATGTGTTGCAACTGCGCTGGATCGCGCAGGGTGCTGCCGGACAAGCTTAACGCCAGGGGCCAACGGTTGATGATGAGGTAGTCGAGGGTGGCTTCGAGCATGGCCAGGTCGAACCGGGCCGACCAGCCGAGCCGCTCGATCCACGGCAGGAAATGCCCGGCGGCAATGGCCTTGCCCTGCGGGTCGAGCAGGCGTGCGAGCACTTTGTGATGCAGCACCTGGCTGGTATCGGCGCATTGCACCACCGGCTGGAAATACAACTGCATTTTGCCTTGGTTCAGGGCGTCGTCGATCCAGGTTTGCCAGTCGTTTTGGGACGGGGTCGGCGCGGTGATGGAATCGGCCAAGTGGACCCACGGGCGCTCGGGATGTTGCCGGGCTTCGGTCAACGCCTGGTCCAGTCGCGTCAGCACGTCACTGGCGGGCTCGCCGGGGTGGTAGGGGGCGATCCCCAAGTGCGCCACCGGCATGGCGTCGCTGGCGCCAGTCAGGCGCAGGTTTTCCAGGGTGGCGCTGACTTCGCTGGCCAGGCGTGCAGCATCGACGCTGTCCAGCCCGGGCGTCAGCAAGCTGAACTCACCGCCGCGATTGCGCGCTGCAAGCCAGGTGCGACGTTCCGGTGGCTCAGTCAGGCGCTTGAGCAATTCGCCGACGGCGCTGATCAGCGCATCGGTGCGCTGGCCGCCCAAGCGCTGGTTGAGACCGGCCAGGTCGTTGATCCGCAGCATCAGCAAATGACCATCGCTGCTCTGCTCGGACACCAGCAATTCGTCGGCCAGCTCTTCATCCAGCAAGCGCCGATTGGCCAGGCCCGTAAGGCTGTCCTGATAGGACTCGACCCGCAGCTTTTCACTGCGTGCGACCTCTTCGGCGAACAGCGCCTTGAGCTTCTCGACCATCTGGTTCATGGCCAATACCACGCGTTTCAACTCCGGTGTGCGCGGCAGTTTCGGCAGACTGATGAACTCGCGTTTGCTGATGGCTTCGGCCTGCCTGACCATGGTATCGAGTGGCCGAAATTGTCGGCGCAGCAACCAGCCACCAAACACGGCACTGAGCAGGCCGCACACCAGCAACCAGATCAGGCTGCCGAGGGTGCTGTCCCAGAGTTTGGCCAGGGCGAACTGCGGATTGCTCAGCACTTCGACCCGTGCCGCCTGGACCCAGCCGCGCATGATCAGCGCTTCGCCACCGGGTGGGTGCAGGTCGACCAGGTTCACAAACCAGGCGGGAACGCCTTCGATTTGCCCCGGCACAGTGCGCTCTACCAGTACCTGAGAATTCTCGATGTTGATGATTCGAATACTGCTGAAATAACCGCTGTCGAAAATCGAGCTGACCATTAATTCGATCATCGCCGGGTCATCGATCTGCGCTGTCAACGACAAACCCAACGCGGTGGCGGCGTCCTGAGCGTGGGAGCGCAACTGGCCGATCATCTGCTCGCGAGAGCTTTCCAGGCTGACAAAAAAACTGCCGCTGAACGCCACCAGCAAGAACAGGCAGATAGCGAGAAACAACTGTTTACGCAGTGACATGAATCGCTCCTTGCTCAGGTGGCTAGCCGTCGCCCACGGCGAACCCTTCGGCCTGCATCTTTTTCAGTACGTCCTGCCAGCGCGACAGTTTTTTCGAGTCGCTGCTGCGTTTGCCGCCATTGGCTCCCGGCAAGTACAGGCCTTCTGCGTTGAAGGCGTACACCGGCAGCAAGTCTTTGCGTTGGGAAGCGGGGCGGACATCGCCGATCAAGTTATCCAGCACCAGCGGATCGGCCGTGGGGCTGTTGTAGAACGTCAGCACCATGTGTGCCTGGTTCTGGGACAGGGCTTTGACGTAGGTGATGCGCAGCTTTTCGCTGGGAATTCCCAGGTGGCGCAGGCTGAAATATTTCGCCAGTGCATAGTCCTCGCAATCAGCGGCACCTTTGATCAGGGATTCGACGGGCGTAGCCCAGTAATCGGTCTGATGCCAGATGCGGGTGTCGTCCAGAAAGCTCAGTTGCTGATTGAAGAAGCGATTGACCGCGTTCAACTGCTCGCGCTCGGAGCCGTTGGCTTCGCTACTGAGCATTTGACTCCAGGCCTCGATCCTTCCGCGTCCCGGGCCGAGGGTGCCGTAGCGATCTTCGGCGGTTTGCAGAATCTGCGTAAAACTCCAGTTGGCCCCGACACTGACCAGGCTGGTCGAAAGGAAAGTGATCAGCAACAGCCATCCGCCGAGCCGAAGTCGGAGCGTTGACCATCCTGGGCTACGCGGACTGCGGGACATGTCTGGCCGCTCGGGTGCAGATGTCTGAAGTCTAGGCGGTGTTTTTTGAAAGGTAGGGTTGATCGTCGGGTCAGTTCGCGGACTGATCGTTCCCACGCTCCGCGTGGGAATGCATCCAGTGACGCTCTGCGTCACAGAGTCGAAGGGACGCGGAGCGTCCCGGGCGGCATTCCCACGCGGAGCGTAGGAACGATCAGGGCTCAGGGTTTGCGCAGGGTTTTCTGTTTGAGGATGTAAAGGGTCACCAGCACGGCGCTGGTCAGCATGAACCCACGCGCCCACGGCAGTGGCACCAGATAGCAGGAAAGCAGGATGCTCGCCCACATCAGGCCGATGGCGTAGACCTTGCCTTTGAGCGGGATGCCGTTGCCGCTCAGGTAATCGCGAACCCACGGCCCAAGCCGTGGATGTTCAATCAGCCAATGATAAAAGCGCGGCGAACTGCGGGCGAAGCAGGCAGCCGCCAGCAGCAGGAAGGGCGTGGTGGGCAATACCGGCAGGAAAATCCCGATCACCCCCAGCGCTACGCTTAGCCAGCCGATGGCCAGCAGCACGTAACGCAACATCAGGGAGCGGTTGCCTATGGGGTTGTCCATAGGCAAAACCTTAGTGGTGACGAGGCTTTAGGATCGCCGGTTTTTCGTCTGGCGCCTGGCACAGCAGGTACAGCGCGGTCAGGGCTTCCGGGATCTGCACGATCATGTCGTCCATCAGGTTGGGGTCTTTGGCGATGTCTTCGAACTCAGGCTGTTCGTCGAACAGACCCGAACCGACCATGATCGGCAGAAGCATTTCGCTGACTTCGTCTTCGGCGGTTTCGAACCAGGCCGCTTCGCGCAGGAACACGCCTTCCATGAAACCGATGCACCAGCCGCGCAGGTCGGAATCATCCGGCTCTTCGCCCAGGTCCAGGTCGCAGGGCAGCTCGAACTCTTCATCGGATGCCAGTTGGCGAGCGATGTGAGCCTTGAGGGCCAACAGGGTGGATTCGATCGCTTCACGCTCGGTATCGTCGGCGTAATGCGGCTCTTCGGCGAAGAGGGCGTCGATCCATTCACGGTCGGGAACGGGTTCGGAACAGATCGACAGCGCAGTGAGGTAGCCGTGGGCGGCCACGTAGTCCAGCGCCTCGTCATGCAGTTCGTCGGCGTCGAGGAAGACTTGCAGGCGGGTTAGTTGCTCAGCGAAGGACATTAAAGGGCTACCTTGGGAATTTAAACAGATGCGGGAATTCTAGGCCTTCTTGAGCGCTGGGGCCAGCCGCGCGGCATTTTTGCACCCATGCAGGAGTATGGAATGCCGCAATCCCTGTGGGAGCGAGCCTGCTCGCGATGGCGGCAACCCAATCAACATTGATATTGAATGTAACGCCGCCATCGCGAGCAGGCTCACTCCCACAGGTTGCACGCGGTGTTCGTCCTTGTGTGTCCTATCAGCGGCACCCTTTGCCGGACATCGCTCGGGTATACTCCCGCGTTTTGTGATGCCCTGCCGGCGTCGCGGCTGAAATGTGAAGCGTCATGCAATGCGCACTTACGATTTGTCAGTGCAGCCTTGGTGGTTCTGAACCAGCCTTGCAGGGATGTTTTTGTGATTTTTGGAGTTTCTATGCTCGAACAGGCTCAACGCGTCCTCAAGGACATCTTCGGCTACGACAGTTTCCGTGGCCGTCAGGGTGCAATCATTGAGCGCGTGGCCAGTGGCGGCGACGCCCTGGTGCTGATGCCTACCGGTGGCGGCAAGTCCTTGTGCTTTCAGGTGCCGGCGCTGTTGCGCGAAGGCTTGGCGGTGGTGGTGTCGCCGCTGATCGCCCTGATGGACGACCAGGTCGCTACCCTCGAAGAGCTGGGCGTCGCGGCGGCGGCATTGAACTCCACGCTCAGCGCTGAACAGCAGCGCGACCTGGCGGCACGGATCAAGCGCGGTGAAGTGAAAATGCTTTATCTCGCGCCCGAGCGTCTGGTTCAGCCACGGATGCTGGCGTTCCTGCAAAGTCTTGAAATTTCCCTGTTCGCCATCGACGAAGCCCACTGCGTGTCCCAATGGGGTCACGACTTCCGCCGCGAATACCTGCAACTGGGCCAGTTGGCGGAATTGTTCCCCAACGTCCCGCGTATCGCCCTGACCGCGACAGCCGACAAGCGAACCCGGGAAGAAATCGTCGACCGCCTTCATCTTCAGGATGCCGAGCGTTTCCTGTCGAGTTTCGACCGCCCCAACATCTTCTATCGCATCGTGCCCAAGGAGCAGCCGCGCAAGCAGTTGCTGGCGTTCCTCGCCGAGCGGCGCAGCGATGCCGGAATCGTCTATTGCCTGTCGCGCAAAAAGGTTGATGAGGTAGCGGTGTTCCTCAGCGAGCAAGGTTTCCCGGCGCTGCCTTACCATGCCGGTCTGCCTAATGACACGCGGGCCCATCACCAGAAGCGCTTCCTCAATGAGGAAGGCCTGATCATGGTGGCCACCGTGGCGTTCGGCATGGGCATCGACAAGCCCAACGTGCGCTTTGTCGCTCACCTCGATTTGCCAAAATCCCTAGAGGCCTACTACCAGGAAACCGGTCGCGGCGGCCGTGACGGTCTGCCGGCGGATGCCTGGATGGCCTACGGCCTGCAAGACGTGGTGATGCTCAAGCAGATGTTGCAGAACTCCGAAGGTGACGAGCGCCACAAGCGTCTGGAGCAGCACAAGCTCGACGCCATGCTCTCGCTCTGCGAAGAAACCCGCTGCCGTCGCCAGACGTTGCTGGCCTATTTTGACGAAGACATGCCCGAACCCTGCGGCCATTGCGACAACTGCGTCGATGGCGTGCAGACCTGGGACGCCACCGAGCCGGCCCGTCAGGCGCTGTCGGCGATCTACCGCACCGGCCAGCGCTATGGCGTCGGCCATCTGGTTGACGTGTTGCTGGGCAAGGACAATGAAAAAATTCGCAGCTTCGGTCATCAGCATTTGTCGGTATACGGTGTAGGCAAAGCGATGGGGGAGAGCGAATGGCGCTCCTTGTTCCGACAACTTGTTGCCCGTGGTCTGGCGGACATCGACCTGGAAGGCTACGGCGGCCTGCGCCTGAGCGACAGCTGTCGACCGCTGCTCAAGGGCGAAGTGACCCTGGAGCTGCGTCGCGACCTGAAGCCGCAAACCACGGCCAAAAGCAGCAAGAGCCAGGCGAGCCAACTGGTTCGCGGCGAAGAGCGCGAACAGTGGGAAGCCTTGCGCGCCCTGCGTCGAAAACTCGCCGAAGAGCATGGCGTGCCGCCGTACGTCATCTTCCCCGACTCGACACTGTTGGAAATGCTCCGCAGCCAACCGACCTCGCTGGCGGAAATGGCCACGGTCAGTGGCGTTGGCGCGCGCAAGCTGGAGCGCTACGGCGAGGCCTTCCTCGAAGTGCTCGGCGGGCAAGTCGAGGCACCGAAAGTGGTGGCCGACCTGCGCCACGAACTGATCACCCTGGCCCGAGCCGGTATGACCCCGTTGCAGATCGCCGGTCAGCTGCAATGCTCGGAAAAGAACGTCTACACCCTGCTCGCCGAAGCGATTGGCAAGCAGCAGTTGTCGCTGGAGCAAGCGCTGGATCTGCCTGAAGAGTTGATGGGCGAAATCCAGGATGCGTTCCTCGACGGCGAAGGCGAATTGCCGCCTGTGTCGGAGATTGCCGCACTGTTCGCCGGGAGAGTACCGGAAGGCGTTTTGTACTGTGTTCGGGCGGCGCTGCAATCCGAATTCGAGATTTAGGTGATCTGCCACATAGATGTAACGATTCAGTACAGGGCAAGCCTTGCCTATGGCCAAGGGTCATGCTTAGCTGACTAATAATTAGTTTTTCTTTATTTCAGTCTAATCATGAGTGTTTTATGCCGTTAACCGAACAACACCGCTTTGGCATGCAACTGGCCCAGATGTCGCGTGGCTGGCGTGCCGAACTGGACCGCCGCCTGGCTGGCCTGGGTCTGTCCCAGGCGCGCTGGCTGGTGCTGCTGCACCTGGCGCGTTTTGATGATGCGCCGACTCAACGTGAACTGGCGCAGAGCGTCGGGGTTGAGGGGCCGACCCTGGCTCGTCTGCTCGACAGCCTCGAAAGCCAGGGGCTGGTGCAACGTCAATCGGTGCTGGAAGACCGTCGGGCAAAAAAAATCGTCCTCTGTGCCCCGGCTCTTCCCTTGATCGAACAAATTGAAACCATTGCCACCCAACTGCGCCACGAATTGTTCGATGGCGTCGATGAGGCAGACTTGAAGGTCTGCATGCGGGTCCACGGGCACATTCTGGCCAACCTGGAAAAATCTTGAGGCATAAACGCCCCCAGGACTTTTGAGATACCCCGTTGGGCAGACTATAAAGAACTACTTGGCAATATCGTGTTCGTACCGGATGTGCGAACGCGTACAAGATGGTTCTGGTTATCTAAGGGATGCTCATGCTCGATAGTTGGCACGTGGCTTTACGGTGTTGCGCCAGGCTGTTTCTGGTCGGTGGCGCTGTCACTTACTCGGCATTGGCGCCCGCGTTGGGCTTGGGTGAAATCACCCTGCATTCGGCGTTGAATCAGCCGTTGCGCGCCGACATCGCACTGGAAGATGCCGCAGGTCTGGCGGAGGGCGAGTTCTCGGTCAGCCTGGCGACAGCGGATGAATTCAGTCGCGCCGGCATCGATCGGGTGTTCTTCCTCAATAATCTGAAATTCACGCCGATCCTGCGCGGCAACCGCAGCCTGATCCGGGTGAGCTCCAGCAAACCGGTCAATGAGCCTTTCCTGAATTTCCTGGTGCAGCTCAATCAACCCAATGGGCGGGTGCTGCGCGAATACACGGTGCTGATCGATCCGCCGGGTACGCCGGGGATTGTCCCCGTGACTGACGAACCGGTTACCGACGTTCAGTCCTCCGGATTCCCGACAGTTGCGCCGGCCGCTGAGAAGCCACCTGCGACAAAAAGCAAAAAGTCACCACCGCCTCCTGTCGCCGCGCCGATGAGTGATCCCGTCGCCGAACAACTGGCCGCCAGCGTGCTGCAAAATCAGCAGCTGCAAGCAAGCATCGATGAACTGACTGCGAAGCTTCAGGCCCAGGAAGAGCTGGTCGCCGGTCAGAAAAAGCAGGTGACGGAACTGCAAACCCAATTGGCGGAAATCACCACCGCAGCGGCGGAGCCGGTTGCTCCCGCCGTTGTGGCTCCCGCGCCGGCCATTGTTGAAGAGCCTGAGGCGACTAACTGGGGGCTGATTGTCGGGTTGCTGGCGGTGGCGGTTCTGGTGTTGCTGGGGGTGTTCGTTCGGCGTCAACGACAACAGGTTCAGGCATTGCCTGACGCCCTGCCTGTTTTACCTTCACGGCATGAACCGGTGCTTGATCGCACTGCAGGACTGGTTGCCCAATCGTCAACGGTGCAGCCCGTAACTGAATCGGGCGAAGAGTCGCCCGCAGGCGATGTGCTTGAAGGGGTCGAAATCTACCTGGCCTATGGCCGTTTTTCCGAAGCAGCCGGTTTGTTGCGTGAGGCGCTGATCAAGGAGCCGCAACGCACGGACCTTGCCGTTCAGCTGTTGGAAGTCTTGGGTAAACAGGGTGACGCACCCGCCTATGAAGCACAGGAAAACAACCTGCGTGACGCCGGATACGACCTGCAAGAACTTCAGACTATTCGCGCCCGACACCCGAAATTGAGCAGTGCGGCACCGTTGGCCGTTGCAGCGTCAATGACTCCCCCCAAGGCTGCGATTGCCGAAGCAACACCCAACGATGAGTTCCAGTTGAACCTGGATGACCTGTCAATGGATTCGAGCTGGGACCTGATCAGCCCTTTTGAGCACTCGCCGTCCGCCGCCGCCCCGGTCGAGCCGCCTTTTGTCTCGAACCTGCACGTCTTGCCCGAGGTGTTTGAAATGCCCGACGAGCCGATACTGGACGAGCCCGAACTTGAATGGGTCGCCGAGCCTGACTCGCAGTCTCTGGATGACGCCTTTCTCAACGAGTTCAGCGATCCCGGCCAGTCGCTGGAACTGGAACCTCTGAATCTGGAGCCGGCTGAACCGAGCAGCGCCGACAAACTCGAACAAGCCCAGACCTGCATTGATGACGGCGATGTGAACAGCGCCATCGAACTGCTCAACGAGTTGCTCGAGGAAGGCAACGAGCCGCTTAAGCAGACAGCCCGGAACCTGCTCGCCGGGCTATCATAGCGGCGCCCTCTGGCTCAGGAGTTTCGCCGATCATGACTGCACGCAAACCGGAAATCATCATCACCTATTGCACGCAATGCCAGTGGCTGTTGCGTGCTGCCTGGCTGGCCCAGGAACTGCTCAGCACGTTTGGCGACGACCTCGGCAAAGTGTCGCTGGTGCCCGGCACCGGTGGGGTGTTTCACATTTTCTGTGACGACGTGCAGATCTGGGAGCGCAAGGCTGACGGCGGTTTCCCGGAAGCCAAAGTGCTGAAGCAGCGGGTCCGCGATCAAATTGATCCGGACCGCGACCTGGGGCACAACGATCGCACTCAGTGAGAAGCGACTTCTGCCGCAACAGTCTTCTTGCTTGACGCGCCCGAGAGGCGGCTGGAGACCACGATCGCCACGATGATCAATGCGCCACCGATCAACATGCGTAGCGTCGGATTTTCATCAAACAGCAGCCAGGCCATGGTGATGCCGTAAACCGGCTCCAGGGCGAAAACCACGGCGGCGGTCCGCGCCTTGATCACTGCCAGACTGGCGACGAAAAGACTGTGAGCGACGCCAGTGCAGAACACCCCGAGCAAACCGATCCACAACCAGTCTATGGTGCGTACTTCGCCTAACTGCGGTGCCGCCAACGGCAACAGGCACAACGCGACCACCACGTTCTGACACAACGCAGCCTGCACCGCCGGGATTCGCCCGGAGCTGGCGCGGTTGGTTAGCGATAGCAGAGAGAACAGCAAACCTGAGCCCACCGCCCACAGCAGACCCATTGTGGCGCCGCTGGCCAGATCGAAATCAGGGGTGACCAATACCAGCCCGATACTGACCAGCACCACCAGCAGGATTTCGTTGGCGCGAATTCGCTCGCGGAAGATCAGTCCTTCAAGGATTACGGTAAACGCCGGGAAGCTGGCGAACCCCAAGGTCGCGATCGCCACGCCTGCGACTTTTACCGCAATGAAAAAACTTACCCAATGCCCGGCCAGCAGTAAGCCGCTGAGCAACAGTCGGCGCCAGTCCACTGCCTCGAGTTTCTGCCAGCGAGTCGCACTGGCGAATCGTGCAAAAACGGCTAATGCCAGCACGGCGAACGCGGCACGCCCGAAAACGATGACGGCGGGAGAGGCGGCAGCCAGTTTGCCGAAGACACCGGTCAGGCCGAACATCAATGCGCCAATATGCAAAGCGCCGAGGGCGGTACGGGGAGTCATTGCAATCCTTGAAAAACGTATAAAACCAGGCCCTACATTGAACCGCGCAACGTCCCGTTGTGTCTGTCGCCAGACTCGCGTCCTTTGTCGCCAACCTCGCGCCGCAATTTTCCAGGCGATGCCCCAAACTCCCGCAACACCGCCGCCGCGAAGGCGCTCTGGGAACTGTAACCGACCCGACTGGCAATCTCGCCGATCGGCAGCGCCGAATCCCGCAACAAGCCCACGGCCATGTGCAAACGTCGACTGCGGATGTAATCCATCGGCGTCTGCCCGCATTCCGTAACGAACCGTGCATGCAGGCGAGCGCTGGACAGACCGGCGATACGCGCCAGGTCGGCGACTTGAAGTGGGTAGGCTGCGTACTGATCGATGTGCGCATTCAGCGCCGCATAAGGCAGTCGCCGACCGCCGATGATCTCTGGCCTGGCGTTGTTGAGGCTGGCCAGCAACAACACCGCGCCTTGTTGCGCGATCAGTGGATCGTTGACCTGACTGCCCGCCAACCAACTGACCAATTGGCTTTGCCCTGCATCCAGCGGCAAGCGACCGGCGTGGTCGAGCAAGCGACGGCTGGCCTCGGCGTGATCACCCAGGGACTGAACAACCCATTGGTCATTGGGCACATCCAGCACCAGGCAACGGCTGCCATTGGCACTACCGCAGGCGTGATGGAAACCGGACGGCACTACCACGAAACTCTGCTGGACCACCTGACTGCCACGTCCGTCGACCTCGAAATCCAGCGCACCCGACAACCCGAACACCAGTTGCGCGTGGTCGTGACTGTGGACGATCAGGTCGTGGGTGTATTGGCGAAGCGTGAGGATCGGTCTCATCGCGGGTCTCTTGGTCAAGGTGCGGCCAGTCTACACCGGCCGGGTGCTGTCACAGGACTGACTCGCCACTGTCATAGGCAGTTAACCCGTGCGGCGCAAGCTTGCAAAAACTATCCAGAGGGTTGCCCATGACCAGCGCCGAGCTCGCCAAACCCAGTCGTAAGCAACGTGTGCGAACCTTGTGGATTTCCGATGTGCATCTGGGCACCCGGGATTGCCAGGCCGAACACCTGTCGCAGTTTCTCAAGGGCTATCACGCGGACAAGATCTACCTGGTCGGCGACATCATCGATGGCTGGAAGCTGCGCGGCGGCATGTACTGGCCTCAGGCGCATACGAATGTGATCCGCCGCTTGCTGACCATGAGCAAGCGTGGCACCGAAGTAATCTACGTCACCGGCAACCACGACGAATTCCTGCGCCGCTATTCGAAGCTGATTCTGGGCAATATCCAACTGGTGGATGAAGCCGTGCACGTGACCGCCGATGGTCGCCATCTCCTGGTCATTCATGGCGACCAGTTTGACGTGATCACGAGGTATCACCGCTGGCTGGCCTTTCTCGGCGATTCGGCCTACGAATTCACCCTGACCCTCAACCGCTGGCTCAACCATTGGCGCGCACGCTATGGCTACGGTTACTGGTCGCTGTCGGCGTATCTCAAGCACAAGGTCAAAACCGCGGTCAGCTTCATCAGCGATTTCGAAGAAGCCATCGCTCACGAGTGCGTCAAGCGCGAGTTGCACGGCGTGGTGTGCGGGCACATCCACCATGCCGAGATACGCAAGGTCGGCGGGGTGGATTACCTCAATTGCGGGGATTGGGTGGAGTCTTGCACCGCGCTGATCGAGCATTGGGATGGCTCGATCGAGTTGTATCGATTGGCGGATGCGCAGGCGCGGGAGGCCGAGTTGAAGGCCATCAAAATCGCTGAACCGGCGTAAACCAGAGGTTTAGCCTTTGTGGCGAGGGGGCTTGCCCCCGTTGGGGCGCGAAGCGACCCCAAAACCATTCATCCCGGTTGTATCGGGTAGACCGTATTTGTCGGTTTTTACGACTGCTGCGCAGCCGAACGGGGGCAAGCCCCCTCGCCACAGTTCCCTTACATTCTTCAGGCCGACGAATGTTCTTCCATCGCCGCCTTGTAAATCGAGTGCTTGGGCTGCGCAAACAACCGTTCCATCATCGGTTCAAAGAAGCTCAGCGGCAGCGTGTCATACGCCGGATCAAACGCCGCTGCGTCGTATTTGGCGCAAAACTCAATGGTCGCCTGATACTGCGGATGCCCGCTGAATTGCTCGCGCAGATGCCGATCCATCCCTAGATGATGGAAGAAGTAATACCCCTGGAAAATGCCGTGCTTCTCGACCATCCACAGGTTCTCGGCGCTGACGAACGGCTTGAGGATTGCCGCAGCGATGTCCGGGTGGTTGTAGGAACCCAAGGTGTCGCCGATGTCGTGAAGCAGCGCACAGACCACGTATTCTTCATCGCGGCCATCGCGCCAGGCACGGCTGGCGGTTTGCAGGGAATGGGTCAGACGATCCACCGGGAAGCCGCCGAAATCACCTGCCAGTAATTTCAGGTGCGCCACAATCCGTGTCGGCAATTGCCTCGCATAGGCACTGAAATCTGCGGCGATGATCGCCCAGTCTTCCTGCGTGCCGTCCTGCATGTGGGTGAAACGGGCATTGGCATTCATCGGCTGTCCTCCTGTGGTTCGTTGGGCCTAGAACGGCACGCGACCCAGAATCATGTCCCGGTACATGACGAAATCACCGAGCAGGCTGTAAAACGGATGTTGAAAGGTCGCGGGGCGGTTCTTCTCGAAAAAGAAATGTCCGGCCCAGGCGAAGCTGTAACCCGCCAGCGGAAGGGCCCATAACAGCAGCCAGGCGCCACTGCCGATGGTCAGGGCCAGGATGAAAATAACCAGCGTCGTGCCGATAAAGTGCATTCGTCGGCAAGTGCTGTTGCTGTGTTCGCTGAGGTAATACGGGTAGAACTCAGCGAAGCTATTGAAACGCTTAATGTTTTCCACGACTGCGATCTCTGTGGTGATCGAACTGACATGCAAGATGTTCTGCGGGTAGCTTATTTGAGTCTAGAGTGATCATTGGCATCAGCCAGTGACAATAGGCGCCACTTTAGTATCCTTCGGAAATTGGCCGTAGCATGCGGCTCATCATGTAAGTGGACGACATGAGCGAACGAACGACTTCTGCAAGCTGGGCGATGGGGATTGTCAAAGCACTGGAGATGGACGGCCTGGATTGCCGGGTGCTGTTCAAACAGCTGGGGCTCGACTACGCGGCGCTGGATGATCCGGACGCGCGCTTCCCGCAAGATTCCATGACACGACTGTGGCAGCGCGCGGTTGAGCTGTCCGGCAACCCGGCGATTGGCCTGAACATGGGCAAGGTGGTGCGACCGGCCTCCTTCCATGTGGCGGGCTACGCCTTGATGTCCAGCCAGACCCTGGCCGAAGGCTTTCAACGGCTGGTGCGTTATCAGCGGATCATTGCGGAAAGTGCCGACCTGAGTTTCCGATTGTTGGAAGAAGGCTACGCGCTGATTCTGACGGTCCACGGCGACCATCTGCCGCCGACCCGGCAGAGTGCCGAAGCGTCACTGGCTTGTGCCCTGGCGCTGTGCGGCTGGTTGACCGGACGTACCCTGCAACCACGCAAGGTGCTGGTGCAGGGCGATGAACCCGTCGATATCGAGCCCTACAAACAAGCCTTCCATGCGCCTTTGGTGTTCAACGCACCGTATGACGCCTTGATCTTCGAACGCGCTGACATGGAGGCGCCGTTGCCTACCGCCAATGAGGCGATGGCGCTGTTGCACGACCGGTTTGCCGGTGAATACCTGGCGCGGTTTTCCGAGAGTCGCGTAACCCACAAGGCGCGGCAGGTGCTGTGCCGTTTGCTGCCCCAGGGCGAGCCCAAGCGCGATACCGTGGCGCAGACGCTACACCTGTCGCAACGCACCTTGCAGCGACGTTTGCAGGAAGAGGGCACGAGTTTTCAGACGTTGCTGGACGACACCCGGCGTGAACTGGCCGAGCAATACCTGGCGCAGCCGACCATGACCCTGCTGGAAATTGCCTACCTGTTGGGGTTCGCCGATCCGAGCAACTTCTTCCGCGCCTTCCGGCGCTGGTTCGACACCACCCCCGGCGAGTACCGGACGCGGTTGATGGGCGCGCCTGCGCCTGTCAGTGACGCCAGAACGCCGGAATACACAGAACAAACACCGTAATGATTTCGAGTCGGCCCAGTAGCATGCCGAACGAGAGAATCCACTTGGCGGCGTCCGGCAGGGTGGCGAAGTTGCCCGCCGGGCCAATGGTCTCGCCCAGTCCCGGACCAACGCCGGACACCGTGGCGGCCGCACCGGTGAGGGCGGTCATCCAGTCCACGCCGAGCAGCGACAACAGCAGCGCGATCACGCAGATGGTGATGGCGAAGAAGAACGAAAAGGTCAGAATCGAGCGCACGATCTCTTCATCGAGACGGTGACCGTTGTACTTCTGCTTGATCACTGCGCGCGGGTGAATCAACTGGTTAAGGTTGGCCTTGAGCAGAATGTATGCAACCTGGAAGCGGAAAATCTTGATCCCGCCAGCGGTCGAGCCCGAGCAACCGCCGATAAAGCCCAGGTAGAAGAACAGCATCAGCGAGAAATTGCCCCAGAGGCTGTAGTCCCCCAGCGCGAAGCCTGTAGTCGTGACCACCGAGGTCACGTTCAGCGCCACATGCCGTAATGCCTCCAGCCAATGCAACTGGGTGGTCCACCAATACCAGGTGCCGAGCACCAGCCAGGTCACCAGCAACATGCCGAGCAAGCCTTGAACCTGCTCATCCTTGATCAGTGCTTTGCGGTTACCGCGCAAGGTCGCTACATACAGGGTGAACGGCAGGGCACCAAGAATCATGATGACGATCGCGACCCAATGCACTGCAGGCTCCGGCCACTTGGCCAAAGACTGGTCGGAGGTCGAGAAACCACCGGTGGAAATCGCTGACATCGCGTGGTTGATCGCGTCGAACGGACTCATCCCGGCCCACCAGAACGCCAGGCTGCCGAAAATGGTGATGCCGACGTAGGCCGCAACGATCAAACGCGCCACCATGTGCGAACGGGGCATGACTTTTTCGGAACGGTCTGACGACTCGGTCTGAAACAGCCGCATGCCGCCGATGCGCAGCAATGGCAGAATCGCTACCGCCATGCCGATAAAGCCGATGCCGCCGATCCAGTGCAGCAACGAGCGCCACATCAGGATGCCGGGAGACATGTTGTCCAGGCCCGTGAGCACCGTCGCCCCGGTGGCGGTAATCCCGGACATGCTTTCGAAGAACGAGTCGGTATAGCTGATGTGCTGTGTCAGCAGGAACGGCAGCGCGGCGAAGATGCACACCACCAGCCAGCTGCTGACCGTCAGCAGGTACATGTCTCGCGGGCGCAGGTGTACATGTTCCGGGCGACCGGGGATGACCAGCGTGAGGCCCGCGAGAAAGGTAATCATGCTCGCCCAGAGGAACGACGGCAGGTCGCCGGTGCGGTCGAACACCACCAGCGTGCCCATGGGCACGACCATGGCGATGGCCAGGGTGATCAGGAAGATGCCGATGATGAAACCAATGAGACGTAAGGTCGGCAACGCCATGAAGTCCGCTCGGGCTGAAATAGGGAAGGGCGCCATTCTACCTGTGGCGCCTGCCATGTAAACCGGCGCCGCCTGCGCAGTTGCAGCTAGAATAGCCAAACATTTTTTTCAGGAGGTGGCCGATGCAGGCTCTCGACGCTTTGCTCAACCGTGTTTCCGTTCCACGACTGATAGAACCGGCGCCCACCGCAGAACAGCGGGAAGTGCTGTTTGGCGCCGCAATGCGAGCGCCAGACCATGGCCACTTGCAGCCTTGGCGTTTCCTGACCGTCGAAGGCGCGGCGCGCGAGCAAATGGGCGAGTTGCTGGCCGAGGCGGCGAAGCAGCAGGACAGTGAAGTGTCCGAGGCGGTATTGGACAAGGCGCGTAACGGTCCGCTGCGCGCGCCACTGGTGGTGGTGGTGATCGCGCGATTGCAGGATCACGTCAAGTATCCGAAGTCCGAACAACGGCTGGCGGCGGGGTGTGCCGCTCACGGGATTTTGCTGGCGGCTTATGCGCAAGGGATTGGCGCGGTATGGCGCACGGGCGAACTGGCGTATTCGGAACATGTGGCCAAGGGCTTGGGCCTGGCTGAAGGGGAAGAAGTGATCGCGTTCCTTTACCTCGGCACGCCGCAGAAGGAGCCGCGCGTGGCGGAGAAAGTCGACCTGGCCGAATTCGTCAGCGCCTGGCCAGCCGCGTAAGGATCGTTCCCACGCTCTGCGTGGGAATGCCTCAAGGGACGCTCCGCGTTCCAATGGGACGCAGAGCGTCCCGGGCTGCATTCCCACGCGGAGCGTGGGAACGATCATCTAAGTGGCGACTCCCGGCACTAACGGTAATTCGAGGCTGGCGATAAACCCGCCATCGGGATGATTAGCCAGCACCAGACTCCCGCCATGCCGTTCCGCCGCACGGCGCGCAATCGCCAACCCCAAGCCATGTCCGGCCGCCGTCTGCCCCGGTGCCCGGTAGAACGGCTCGCCCAATCGGCTCAAATGCGCAGCCTCTACACCCGGCCCATGGTCGCGCACACTGACCACAATCCGCTCACCCTGGCGCACCGCCTGCATTTCAATCGATTGCCCCACCGGGTTAAACCGTTGAGCATTACGCAGCAGGTTGTCGACGGCGCGCTCGATCATCGTCGGCCAGCCTTTAAGGTTCAGATTCGACTCGGCCTCAAGGTGCACGTTCTGCTCCGGCGAACCCAATTGAGCATCCTTTTGCAACGTGTTGAGCAGCGCATTGAGATCAATCTCTTCAGCGCTGGCGTTGTCGGCATCGACCCGCGCCAGAACCAGGATTTCGCTGATCAGCGCTTCCAGTCGGTCGCACTCTCGAGTGAGGCGCGGCCAGAGTTTCTGGCGTTCTTCAGGGTTGGCTCGCTCGGCCAGTGCCAGCGCGATGCGCAGCCGGGCAAGCGGTGAACGCAGCTCGTGGGACACATCCCGCAACAACTGCCGCTGGCTGCCGATCAAACTTTGCAGGCGCGCGCCCATGCGGTTGAAGTCGTTGGCCAGCACGCCGAATTCATCGCGCCGGTTGGCCAGTTTCACCAGGCTGTTTTGTTGGTAGGTGGTTTGCCCCAGGTCATGCACCGCGCCGCGCAAGCGGTTGAGTGGGCGAGTAATGGACATCGTCACGAACAGGCTGAACAAGGTCAGCACCACCAACGCTATACCCAGCGCACTCAGCGGCCAGAGCAGGCTTTCGCGGTGCCACGCGTCAAGTTCGGGGTGCGGAATACGGTAGATCAGCAGGTAGGTGTCGCCGGTTTTTGCGCTGGTGTACTCATCGGTCAGCCGGCGCCATGGCAGGCGACGGTCGTCGTTGTTCTGGCGCGCTTCGAAGGCGGCCGCCCGGCGTGGAAAGGTACCGCGCACCAGCGGATCGCCGCTCTCATTGAGCACTTGAACGTCGATATGATACTGGCGCTTGCGCTGTTCCAGAATGTCCTGGGCCGCGTCTTCACCCTGTGATTCGTAGGTTTGCGTCCACTGTTCGGCCAAGGTATTGAGGCCTGGATGGCGGCTGAGAATCCAGGCGTCCTGGTTGAGCATGTGGCCCAGCAGAATGGAAAGCCCGGCAACCAGAGCGATGGCCAACCAGAAGCTGGCCAGAATACGCCAGAACAATGAGCGCACAGAAACTCCTCAGCAAAGAAAGCCCAACGGCGATTAACCGTCGGGCTGTGATATGTCGCTAGAACATTACTGCGCCTTTTGCGGCTGTTGCGCTTTCCAGGCCTTGAACTCGGCCCATTCGGCGCGACGTTCAGCCTGTTTTTTCTGGATCTCGTCGAATTGCTTCTGTTGATCCGGTTTCAGCAGCGCACGCACGTCGGCTTCGGCTTTCTTGTGGTTGGCCGCTATTTCATCTTTCAAGGCTTTCTGGTCGGCTGGCGAGAGTTTTTCCAGGTACTTGTCGACCACTTGCTTACGTTCACGCATCTGCTCGCCCATGATTTTGCGGATCTGCTCGCGCTGTTCGCGGCTCAGGTCCAGCTGGCTGTACGGGCCTTTGCCGTGCATGCCGTGCATCTGACCGCCATGGTGTGAGCCGTCCATCGGGCCGGCACCTTCAGGCATGGCCATGGCAACGGTCGGCAGGGCGGCAGCGAACATCAGAGCGATAAGAGTCTTGCGCATGGTGAATCTCCTTGTCTCGTTCCCGGTACGTTCCGGATGAGTACAGATTACGCAGATCAAGGTCAGCGGCGGTCAGCTGAGCGTAAAGCTTAGGTAAAGACGATTTCAGATTGACCTGACAAATCCATCACTTTCACCAATTTCACTGACCAAACATGACCGATGTAGCAGCTGTCGAGCCCCAGCGAGGCTGCGTTCGGCTGCGAAGCAGTCGTGAAATCAGGCGATGCGTTTTTTCAAGTTAGCCGCGTATCCAGAACTTACGACTGCTTCGCAGCCGAACGCAGCCTCGCTGGGGCTCGACAGCTGCGACAACGTTTTGCATTGGGTTTTAGAGGCTGTAGTAATATCCGCGGCTGCGCAGGGCCACGATGCGTGGGCGGCCGTCGGGGTGCGGGCCGATCTTTTTGCGCAGGTTGCTGACGTGCATGTCCAGGCTGCGGTCGTACAACGTCAGTTTGCGGCCGAGGGCGATTTGCGCCAGTTCCTGTTTGTCCAGCGGCTCGCCGGGTTGCTTGAGCAGGGCTTCGAGCAAGCGGCTTTCGGAGACGGTGAGGGTGAACTCCTGTTCATCGATGCTGACCACGCCACGTACCGGACTGAAACACAGGTCGCCCAGTTCCAGCTGACTGGACACCGCTGCCGGATGACTGCGGCGCAACACGGCGCGCAGGCGGGCGGTCAATTCCCGTGGGTCGCATGGTTTGGCCAGGTAATCGTCGGCGCCGAGTTCCAGGCCAAGGATGCGGTCCAGCGGCTCGCCGCGAGCCGAAAGCATCAGCACCGGCAAGTCCGGGTGATCGCTGCGCAATTGCTTGAGCAGCTCCAGGCCGCTGCCATCCGGCAGCATTACATCCAGCACCACGGCTGCCGGCGATGTTTCGGCCAGTGCGCGACGGGCGCTCTGACCATCGTGGCAGGCGCGGACCTGAAAGCCTTCCTGGCTCAGCCAACTGCTCAGGAGCTCACACAGCTCCTGGTCATCATCAATTAATAACAGCTCGCTCATGACTCACTCAATTTAGCCATTGCCTACGTTTTCTGGTGGCACCACTGGCGAAGATACCGCAGAGCAGCGCCAATAGCGCTACCCCGGCGCCGATGACGAACCACTGTTGCTGATCGGTCAATAGACGCGGCAGCGAGCTGCTGGCCTGGGTTTCCTTGAGTTGCAGCTTGAGACGCTGATTCTCTTGGCGCAACCGGCTTAGCTGGGCGCTTTCGCGTTCGGCATCGGTATTTTGCAGCTGTTTGCTCAGTTCTTCTCGTTGCTGTTCGCTTGCCTTCAAGCGCTGTTGCAACTCGGTGATCTGGCTGCCGGCGCTCAGGGACAGCGGTGTCGAGCTGCCGCCCTCGGCGCTTTCTTCACCGTGGGCAGGGGCCACAATCGATAACGTCACCAACATCAGACACAACGGACCTTTGCGCATCGCCACTCCTGATTCCAATACGAGTATTGGGCAGGTTGTCGGCCGGCAAACGAGAATAATGAGCGTTGAGAGCGCGATGAACCGATAAGGTTCATCGCGCGGGGAGATATTACGGCAGGACTTGCTTGAACGGTTTGACCGAAACGTTGGCGTAGACGCCTGCGGCGATATACGGATCAGCGTCGGCCCAGGCCTGCGCGGCGCTCAGGGAATCGAATTCGGCGACGATCAGGCTGCCGGTGAAACCCGCAGCGCCAGGATCATTGCTGTCGACTGCCGGGTGTGGACCGGCCAAAACGATGCGACCTTCACCTTTGAGCGCTTGCAGGCGCTCAAGGTGTGCAGGCCGTGCGGCCAGGCGGGCTTCCAGGGAGTTGGCGACGTCTGTGGCAATGATTGCGTAAAGCATGTCAGTCCTCGGTTTTTGGCGTTGTGGTATCGGCGTCGTGCAGGTGGCGGGACAGGTAGATGCCCTGCGCAACCAGGAACAGCAGCGTCATGCCCAGGCTGCCGAAGACTTTGAAGTCGACCCAGTATTCCTGGAACGTGAACGCGACGAACAGGTTGGCGGCACCGCAAAACAGGAAAAAGCCGATCCAGGCGATGTTCAGGCGAGTCCAGACCGGCTCCGGCAGGGTCAGCGCGTGGCCCATGATGCGTTTGATCAGCAATTGCTCGCCGATGAAGTGGCTGCCGATGAACGCCAGGGCGAACAGCCAGTTCACGACCGGCGCTTTCCATTTCAGGAAGGTTTCGCTGTGGAACGCCAGGGTCAGACTACCGAAGACCAGGCAGGCGATGAGGGTCAGCCACTGGCTCTTCTCCAGCTTGCGCTGCTTGATGAACAGCGTGCCGTAAACCACCAGGGAGCTGAGGA
Source organism: Pseudomonas sp. FW305-20 (assembly GCF_058788075.1). Lineage (NCBI taxonomy): Bacteria > Pseudomonadati > Pseudomonadota > Gammaproteobacteria > Pseudomonadales > Pseudomonadaceae > Pseudomonas > Pseudomonas sp. FW305-20. Next base: position 26,481 of record NZ_JBYTAJ010000015.1, read on the forward strand.
TCAGCATGGCAGTGGCGCTGTAGATACCGCCTACAGTGACCTCGTGGCCGGCAATGTCGACGACCCGGGGATCGAGTTTGAAGACGATGAAGAACAGCAGGAGCGGGATGAAATCGATGAATTGTTTCACAGTGGCAGCCAGAAGCAGGATGTGGCGGCATAATAACAAACATATGGGCGCGCGATAGCGCCAGCTGAATTGAGGTAAAAAAGTCCTGTGAATGTTGATTTGCACTGCCATAGCACGGCCTCCGATGGCGCTCTCGCGCCTGCAGTACTGGTTGCGCGTGCGTTCGAGAAAGGCGTGCGAGTCCTGGCCTTGACCGATCACGACACTCTCGAGGGCCTCGACGAGGCTCGCAGTGCGGCGACCGCGCTGGGGATGCAACTGGTCAACGGCGTCGAATTGTCCTGCACCTGGGGCGGCGCGACCATTCATGTGCTGGGCTATGGTTTCGACGTCAACGCTGTGCCGTTGGTCGAGGCCATTGCAAAATTGCACGATGGCCGCTGGCTACGGTCCGAAGAAATAAGCCGCAAGTTGGCATTGAAAGGCATGCCGGGTGCGCTGGAAGGTGCCCGGGCCATCCAGCAGGAACTGGGCGACAGCGGCAACGCGCCGGCCCGTCCGCATTTCGCCGACTGGATGGTGCGTGAAGGTTTCGTCAAGGATCGCGCCGAAGCGTTCCGCAAATGGCTGGGTGCCGGCAAACTGGGGGACGTCAAGCAACACTGGCCAACCCTGGAAGACACGGTCGAAACCCTGCGTGCCGCCAAGGCCTGGGTCAGCCTTGCGCATCCGTGGCACTACGATTTCACTCGCAGCAAGCGTCGCCGGCTGATTTCTGACTATATTCAAGCTGGGGGCCACGCTATCGAAGTGGTCAATGGCCATCAGCCCGCCGAGCAAGTGGGCAGCCTGGCGATTCTCGCCCGTGAGTTCGGTCTGCTGGTCAGCGCCGGCAGTGATTTTCATGGCCCTGGAGGCTGGTCCGAGATCGGTGAGTACCGCCCGCTTCCGGAAGATTTGCCACCACTGTGGTGTCGATTCAAACATGACCCAATTATTGCCGCCGTCTGAACAGGTAGAGAATGTGAGTCAATTTTTCCAGATTCATCCGGAAAACCCGCAAGCGCGCCTGATCAAACAGGCTGTCGAGATCATCCGCAAAGGCGGGGTGGTGATTTATCCCACAGACTCTTCCTACGCCATTGGTTGCCAGATCGGTGACAAGAATGCCGTGGAGCGCGTGCGTCGATTGCGTGGTCTGGATGACAAGCACAACTTCGCCCTGATTTGCAGCGATCTGTCGCAACTGGGGCTGTTCGCCAAGATCGATACCGGTCTTTTTCGCTTGCTCAAGGCCCACTTGCCGGGTCCGTATACCTTCATTCTCAACGCCACCCGCGAAGTCCCGCGGCTGTTGTTGCACCCGAAAAAACGCACCATCGGCCTGCGCGTACCGAGCCATCCGATTGCCCTGGCGCTGCTGGAAGAACTCGGCGAACCGCTGATGAGCGTGACCCTGATCATGCCCGGCGACACCGACCCGATGACCGATCCTTACGAAATGCGCCAGTTGCTCGAGCATCAGGTCGACCTGATCATCGACGGCGGTTTCGGCGGGATCAAGGCGTCCACCGTGATCAACCTCGCTGACGGCGAGCCGGAAGTGATCCGCGTGGGTTGCGGCGACCCGACGCCGTTCATGGCCGAGGCGTAGATGTCTGCAGTAGAACCCGTGGTTGACAGTCAGGCCGGAGCCCAGCAAGAGCTGCCCTTCGCGATGGTCTATGGCCAGGCGGTCATGGAAATGCCGCTGGACCTGTACATTCCGCCGGATGCGCTTGAGGTTTTTCTCGAAGCCTTCGAAGGCCCCCTCGACCTGCTGCTGTACCTGATCCGCAAACAGAACATCAACATCCTCGACATTCCTGTAGCGGAAATTACCCGGCAATACATGGGCTATGTCGAGTTGATGCAGTCGGTGCGCCTGGAACTGGCCGCCGAGTACCTGGTCATGGCCGCAATGCTGGCCGAGATCAAATCGCGGATGCTGCTGCCGCGTGCCGAAACGATCGAAGCCGAAGAAGATGACCCTCGCGCCGAACTGATTCGCCGCTTGCAAGAGTACGAACGCTTCAAGGCCGCAGCCGAAGGCATCGATGGCCTGAGCCGTGTGGGTCGTGACGTGGTCGTCCCCAAGCTCGACGCCCCGGAAGCCCGGGCGCGCAAGCTGTTGCCGGACGTGCGTCTTTCAGAGCTGTTGTTGTCCATGGCAGAAGTGTTGCGCCGTGGCGACATGTTCGAAAGTCACCAGGTCAGCCGCGAGGCACTGTCCACCCGCGAACGCATGAGCGATGTGCTGGAGCGCCTCAAGGGCGGCGGTTTCGTGCCCTTTGCCGAGCTGTTCACCGCTGAGGAAGGACGTCTGGGGGTGGTGGTAACCTTTATGGCGATCCTCGAACTGGTCAAGGAATCCTTGGTCGAGCTGGTGCAGAATGAGCCGTTCGCAGCGATCCACGTGCGGGCCCGAGCCGAATAACGAGTTGAATCATGAACCTGACTGAACCCCGCGAGCTGGCGCCACTGCTTGAAGCCTTTCTGCTGGCCTCGGGAAAACCGCAATCGCTTGAACGCCTGTTCGAACTCTTTGAAGAGGGTGAGCGGCCGGAGCCGCCGGTCTTCAAGAAAGCCCTGACGATTCTCGCCAAGTCCTGCGACGGCCGCGCCTTCGAGCTGAAGGAAGTGGCCTCCGGGTATCGCTTGCAGATCCGCGAAAAGTTCTCGCCGTGGGTAGGACGTTTGTGGGAAGAGCGGCCGCAGCGCTATTCCCGCGCCATGCTCGAAACCATTGCGCTGATCGCCTATCGCCAGCCGATCACCCGGGGCGAGATCGAAGACGTGCGGGGTGTGGCGGTCAACAGTCACATCGTGAAAACCTTGCTGGAGCGCGAGTGGATTCGCATCGTCGGCTACCGCGACGTGCCAGGTAAACCAGCGATGTTTGCCACCACCAAGGCCTTTCTCGATCACTTCAACCTCAAAAACCTCGACGATTTGCCGCCGCTGGCCGAATTGCGCGAGCTTGAGCCTGATCCGGTGCTCGATTTCGACGACGCGCCGGTGCCTGCCGCACTGCAAGAGTTGGCCGACGCCAGCGCCGAGCCGGAAGAGCCGAAGGAAGAAACCAGTTTCCATACGCTGTTGCTGGAGCTCGACACCATGGAGGAGGGGCTCAAGACCGACTTCGACGATCTGTTGCGTGATGGTGAGGTGAGCGGGACCGAAGAGATTGTGGACCTGCCCGAGCCTGTGATCGAAGTCGAACTTCAGATCGAGCCCGAAGCCACAGTCGAAGAAGAGCAGGAAGAAGAGCAGGAAGATGATGTGCTTGGCGTTGCCGAAGCTCGCGAGAAACTCCTGGCCGCTGTCGCCGCCCTTGAACAACACAAGCCCGAGCCCGAGTTGACCGACGAAGAAGCCGAAGCCCGAGCCCTCGCCGAAGCAATCGAGGCCGAACGCCGCGCATTCGAAGACGATTAACCTGACTGATCGTTCCCACGCGTGGGAACGATCTTCAAGAACTGTAGGAGCCGAGCTTGCTCGCGATAGCGGTCTTCCAGTCACCTTGATGTTGAATATGCCGACGTCATCGCGAGCAAGCTCGGCTCCTGCACAAGCCGGTCGGCGGAAAAACAGGTAAGTCGCCATTGATCAGCTAGTCTCTGATGCGCGAACGCTCCCATGAGCGTATGATTCGCGACCCTTCGGCGATCCCTTCGCCAAGTACCCCGTTTTACAGACCACACCGGGAGGTGCCCAGATGAGTATCAAAGACCAGAAAGACGACCAGGAAATCGGCCCAGCAGGCGAAAAACTGCAGAAAGTCCTCGCCCGTATCGGCGTCGGCTCGCGCCGTGACGTGGAAGCCTGGATCAGCCACGGCCGCATCAAGGTCAATGGCAAAGACGCCACCCTCGGGCAGCGCGTCGACATGCACGACGCCATCACCATTGATGGCAAGGTGATCAAGCGCGAAGAAGCCGCCGAGTCGGTACGCCGCGTGATCATGTACAACAAGCCGGACGGCGAAATCTGCACCCGCCTTGATCCGGAAGGTCGTCCGACCGTTTTCGACAAGATGCCGAAACCAAAAGAAGGTCGCTGGATCAACATCGGTCGTCTGGACATCAACACTACCGGCCTGCTGATGTTCACCACCGACGGTGAGCTGGCCAACCGCCTGATGCACCCTTCCTACGAAATGGACCGTGAATACGCGGTGCGTGTCCGTGGTGAAGTCGATGACGAGATGATTGAGCGTCTGAAAGCAGGCGTCGTCCTCGAAGACGGCCCGGCCAAGTTCACCGACATCAAGCAGGCGCCAGGTGGCGAAGGTTTCAACCACTGGTACCACTGCGTGGTGATGGAAGGTCGCAACCGCGAAGTTCGTCGTCTGTGGGAATCCCAGGGTCTGGTGGTCAGCCGTCTGAAGCGCGTGCGTTTCGGTCCGGTGTTCCTCAACTCCGACCTGCCGATGGGCCGCTGGCGCGAAATGAGCCAGTACGAAGTCGATATTCTGAGTGCTGAAGTCGGCTTGACCCCGGTGGCCATGCCGCAGATGAACGCCAAGAGCAAAGACAAGCTCGATCGCATGCAGCGTAAATCGTCGCGTCCGATGGGCAAGACCGAGCGCGTGCGTTCGTTGCGTCCAGCCATCGGTAACCAGACCGCTGCTACGCCGCGTGATACCCGTGAACCGCATATCGAAGGCGAGCGCCCAGCCCGCAAGCCAGCAGCACCTCGTGCTGACGGCGAGCGCGGTCCACGCACGCCACGTCCGGCCAATGGTCGCACCGAGCGCGGCGAAGGCCGCGGTGCGCCAAGCGGTGGTCGTAGCGACCGCGGTGCTCCGGCCGGTCGTGGCGAGTCTCGTGGTGAGTCGGGTCGCGGTACGCCTGTGGCAGACCGTCCTTCCGACACCAAGCGCCCGGCCAAGGCTCCGGCGAAGAAGCGTCCAGGCATCGTTCTGGTCGACAAGGACGCACCCTCGGGCAAACGCCGTGGTGCACCAGCCGGTTCGGGCCAGCGTCCGGGCTTCGGTCGTCGCAAGCCTGAGTAATCGGTAAGCGCTCCATGAAAAACGCCAACCTTCGGGTTGGCGTTTTTTTTGTCTGTTTTTCTGATCGTACCCACGCTCCGCGTGGGAATGCAGCCCGTGACGCTCTGCGTCACATCTCAAGAGCGGACGCAGAGCGTCCATTGATGCATTCCCACGCGGAGCGTGGGAACGATCAGTCGATCAGTCAGAACACAAACCGCCCATCAAACACCGGCTCATCATCCAGCGCCAACACGCCGCTGGAGAAAATCAGGTCCAGATGATGGCTACCCTTCGCGCCACCGCCCAATCCCAGGTGCAGCCCGCAATGGCGCTCCTCGAATCCGGCATTGCGCGCATACAATGCCTTAACGCCTTCATTGGTGCCGATCCCCAACTCCTCAATTCGTCGATTGGATGGATTGGCCTCCAGGTACTTGTTGAAGTCATGTTCCAGCCCCGGCACCTCGGTGGCGATTTTGCTGATAGTCGAGTTCTCGATCCACAACTCCAGCGGCGACTCCAGTACCCCGTATTTGCGGGCAAATGGAATAGTGCCGAGAAAAGTCCCCATGAACTTGACCCTGCCATTAATGGCTTCGCTGTGCGTAGCAATCTCACCAGGCGCCAAATCGAAGTTGCCTACACCGTTGATGTCGGTCCACTTCTTGATGCTGCTCAACGGTGTTTCAAACCACGAACCGTGATCATCCTTGAAACTTAACGTGGTGGCATGGGACATGCGCTGGATCAAGTGGCTGTTCAACCCGGCAATGCGCTGCGGGGTGACACTGAACGTGTCGTAGAAGTAATCGCCGTAATCCTTGAACAGCAGCGACTTTTTCCAGTTCTCGGCCATGACGCCTTGCAGCGCGCGGACAAAATCCGGGCCATCGGGGCGTGGATTGGGCAGGGTGGAAGAGTCGTAGAAGAAAATGTACAGATCACTGTCGGCAATCGTCTGGGCCAGCAATTCCGTGGGTTCCAGGTCCAGTCGCATTGCGCTGAAACTGAAGCGAGGGCTGGCACCGGCCTGTTCGGCGATGGCGCTCGTCAGTGCCTGGTAATCAGCTGTGTGGCCGATCAATACCTTCGCCGGAGTGATGCCGACAAGGGCAGGGTGATGTTCGAGGTAGTAAAGGAAATGCGATATGGCGCGTTGCTTATCCATGTAGTCCTCCCTGACAAACCGAGAAAAAGTGGCAGGCACAACCGGCCGGATCGTGCCTGCCGGGATGTCTTACAGAGGCCACATCGCCGTGCCGAACGGAACAACCGCATCGGCTTGCATCATTTCAACGGCGGCGTCATGGGTCGGTGCTTCAAACCAATCGTCCAGTTTGCAGTTCAGTTTCCAAGTCTTTTTCAAGTGCTTGCATTGTGAATCTCCTAGATGACTTTTTCGGTAAGTGCAGCGGCGCGTTTTCAGTCATTGAACAACCCGCCAACTTGCTGATCGATGCGTCTTGGCAAGTCGCTGAAAACCTAGTTCACAGGTTTTTAAATTGCAAAAAAATAATCAAATAAGATTTGTTTGAACTTTTTATTCTGTTTTTCGTTGAACAATTTGTTAATAAAAAACAAAAAACTAACTCGATCTTTTCCTTAGGAAGCTTCCTACCGTCAATTTGCAGTCAGCCTACAGCCAGATCTGATTCGGCAAATTTACGTTACGGCATGTAAAGAATTGCTGACGAAATCAAGCCCCAAAGCCCTTGGTTTGACGCTTGCGCAAGGGATGTAAGGAAAACCTTCCGCCGAGCAGCCATTCAGGCCGTGCGCACGGCTCTGGCCCGCTTGTTTCAGTCACGCGAGAAGGGTGAGATGCGCCCCATGCCTGTCGTGCAGGTGCATAACAAGAAGGAGGCGCAATGTACGCCGTGACTTATCTCCATCTCCCCCGTGGAGCGGTTTTTCCATCGTTCCCATCGATGACCCGCAAAGGTCTGACTCAATTTTTGCAGCCGCCCGAGAACCTCGTGGCGGACACAGGCAATCCCGGCAAATGACACGCTGATCCAGCAGTGTCTGGTAGCAGGGGGTTACAGGTGTACAATGCGCCGCGTTTTAACTGTGACCTCCTGCGCATCTGCGCAAACCTCAAGGCTATCCGCCTTGTTCACTCCGTTGCGCCACAAGCGTGTCGGGTTCGATTTCGTCACAGATAAAAACAAACAGGTGACGCATGACCGTTGTAAAAACGCTGAACTCCTTTTGCCTTCGCTGGGGTTTGATCGGCGCTGCTTGAGATCGCACCCGAGCAGCAACGTCTAACGAACATCATCAAACCTTGCGTGAGACCCTTTTCATGAGTGGACAAAACTCGCATTCAGGCGAGCTGAAACGCGGCCTGAAAAATCGCCACATTCAACTGATCGCCCTCGGTGGCGCGATCGGTACCGGGCTGTTCCTTGGCTCGGCCGGTGTACTGAAATCCGCCGGCCCGTCGATGATCCTCGGCTACGCCATCTGCGGCTTCATTGCTTTCATGATCATGCGCCAGCTCGGCGAAATGATCGTCGAAGAGCCAGTCGCCGGTTCCTTCAGCCACTTCGCCCATAAATACTGGGGCGGTTTCGCCGGCTTCCTGTCGGGCTGGAACTGCTGGATTCTGTACATTCTGGTGGGCATGTCGGAGCTGACCGCGGTCGGCAAATACATCCACTACTGGGCGCCACATATCCCGACCTGGGTTTCGGCAGCCGGTTTCTTCGTCTTGATCAACCTGATCAACCTGGCGAACGTCAAAGTCTTTGGTGAGGCGGAGTTCTGGTTCGCGATCATCAAGGTCGTGGCCATCGTCGGCATGATTGCACTCGGCAGCTATCTGCTGGTCAGCGGCGACGGCGGCCCCCAAGCCTCGGTGACCAACCTGTGGGTCCACGGCGGTTTCTTCCCGAATGGCGTCAGCGGTTTGGTGATGGCCATGGCGATTATCATGTTCTCCTTCGGCGGCCTGGAAATGCTCGGTTTCACCGCAGCGGAAGCTGACAAGCCGAAAACCGTGATCCCGAAAGCCATCAACCAGGTGATCTACCGGATCCTGATTTTCTACATCGGCGCGTTGGTTATCCTGCTTTCCTTGACGCCATGGGACAGCCTGTTGACGACCCTGAATGCGTCGGGCGACTCCTACAGCGGCAGCCCGTTCGTTCAAGTGTTCTCGATGCTTGGCAGTGACACCGCTGCGCACATTCTCAACTTCGTGGTCCTGACCGCGGCGCTGTCGGTGTACAACAGCGGCACCTACTGCAACAGCCGCATGTTGCTGGGCATGGCCGAGCAGGGCGATGCGCCGAAAGCCTTGTCGAAGATCGACAAGCGCGGCGTGCCAGTGCGTTCGATCCTTGCTTCGGCGGCGGTGACATTGATTGCCGTTTTGCTGAACTACCTGATCCCGCAAAACGCGCTGGAACTGTTGATGTCGCTGGTGGTTGCCACCCTGGTGATCAACTGGGCGATGATCAGCTTCTCGCACTTCAAGTTCCGCCAGCACATGAACAAGACCAAACAGACGCCGCTGTTCAAGGCCCTGTGGTACCCGTACGGCAACTATGTTTGCCTGGCGTTCGTGGTGTTCATTCTTGGCGTGATGCTGCTGATTCCGGGGATTCAGATCTCGGTGTATGCGATTCCGGTGTGGGTCGCATTCATGTGGATTTGCTACGGCATCAAGAACAAACGCAGCGCCCGGCACGCACTGCAGGCTGCGGGTTCCGTAGCGAAATAATGTAAGCGCAGACACAACAAACCCGGCCATGTGCCGGGTTTGTTGTTTTCGGGTTTTACACAAATCCCTTGTAGGAGTGAGCCTGCTCGCGATAGCGGTGTGTCAGTCAACATCTTAGTTGCCTGACACACCGCTATCGCGAGCAGGCTCACTCCTACGGGGACCGCATTCTTTCAGTTTATTCGCGGTATCCTGAGCGCCCTGAACCCGGACGCTTTTCCATGCTGGTGATTTCCAACAACGTGCATCTGCCGGATGCCGAGATCGAATTGACCGCCATCCGCGCCCAGGGCGCCGGTGGGCAGAACGTCAACAAGGTCTCCAGTGCCGTGCACCTGCGTTTCGACATTCCGGCCTCGTCCTTGCCCGAGTTCTACAAGGAGCGGTTGCTGGCGCTGCGTGACAGTCGCATTACCAGCGACGGGGTGTTGATCATCAAGGCCCAGCAATACCGCACGCAGGAAGCCAATCGTGCGGACGCGCTGGAACGGCTGACCGAGTTGATCCTCAGTGCCACCAAGGTCGAGAAAAAACGTCGCCCGACCAAGCCGACCCTCGGTTCGAAGAAGCGTCGGTTGGAGTCAAAGACCAAGCGCGGCAGCATCAAGGCTGGACGCGGCAAGGTCGATTTTTAGCGGGTTTGGCGTTCTTCCCGGTACTTTTCATTGAGATGCTTCGGCGCCTGCCGGTACAAGTAAACACTCAGTGCCAGACCGCTCAACGCGGCGAGTGCAGCGAACAGGAAGATCGAGGCAAAGCCAAAGCCTGCCGCAATCGCACCCGCCACCGGCCCGGTGATCCCCAGCGACAAATCGATGAACAACGAATAAGCCCCGACTGCCGCGCCACGACTTGAGGCCGGTACCAGATTGACTGCTTCCACCCCCAGCGCGGGGAACACCAGCGAGAAACCGAACCCACTCAGCGCCGCACCGGCCAATGCCCAATGAGCGTCCGGCGCCAGCCACAGCAGCAGCAAGCCGAGGGTTTCCACCGACAGGCAGGCAATCGCCACGCGAAAGCCGCCGAGGCGGTTGATCAGGTTGCCGAACAACAGCCGCGCACCGATGAAACTGGCACCGAACAAACTCAAGCACAGCACCGCGTTGTCCCAATGCTGCGTGGCGTAATACAACGTGATGAAAGTCGCGATAGTGCCGAAACCGATGGAGCCCAGCGCCAGGCCGCAACCATGTGGCAGTACGCGCCCCAGCACGTGCATGAACGGCAGCCGCTCACCGACCACAATCGGCGCTGCGGTCTTCGGCCAGGCCAGCACCAGGCCGAGGACGGCCAGCAACACGATGCTCACGCCCATGCTCCACAAACCCAATTGACTGACCAGCAGCACGCCCAGCGGTGCACCGACCGCCAGCGCGCCATAACTGGCGATGCCGTTCCAGGAAATGACTTTGGCGGTGTTCGCCGCGCCGACCCGGCCGATGCCCCAGCCAATCGAGCCAGAACCCACCAGGCTTTCCGCGCTGCCGAGTACCAGACGGCCGATCAGCAGGCTGATCAGGCTCAAGGTCGGCAGGCTTTGGGTCCAGGCCGAAATCAGCATGAACACGCCGCTCAAGCCGCAGCCGGCGAGGCCGTACATCACGGCGAGTTTACTGCCCTTGTTGTCGATGATTTTCCCGGCATACGGACGGCTGAGCAGGGTGGCCAGGTATTGCACGCTGATCACCAGGCCGGCGATGACCGCACCGAAGCCCAGATCGCTGTGGACGTAGCCCGGCAGCACGGCCAGGGGAATGCCGATATTCAGGTAGCCGATGAAGGTGAACAGGACGATGGAAACGACTTGCAGCGTGACCGCCTGGGGGCGCTGGTTTTCAGACATGGGTAAAGATCCACGGGGAAGCAGGATAGATAGGCTGCTTATGATAGCGGCGCTAACGGTCGCGGGTCGTGGAAAAAGTAAAACTATTTGCCGGGTGGGGATGAATCAGGGTTTCGCGGGAGCGACCAGGTGCGTGGTGACCAGGGCGGCCAGGGCGTTTTCTTCGCTGCCGAAACGGGCGAGCAGCGCGGCGCGTTTCTCGGGGGACAGGCGATTCCAGATCTCGATCATCTTCTCGGTAGTACCGATCAAGACGCTGGCTTGGGTTTCGCTGAAGTCGTCGGTCATGGGGGGCTCAAGGATTCAGGCGGTGTGGAAAGCGCATGTTAGCGCTTTCCACACGGTCTGGCATTGCAGGTGAATCAGTCTTCGCTGTCGGCCTTGCGGCGTTCAGTGGCTTCTTTCGGCTCGGGCTGTTGGGCGCCGGCTTGTTGCGTGGGCGTCTGCTCAGTTTCGTGCAGGCTTGGGAAGGGGAGATTAGGGATCTCGTGCATATCGCGCTCCTCGCAAAGTCTGTTGATAGATCTGGTAGATCCGCGCTTTTAAAAAGCTTGGGGAGGATACAGCAGAAGAAATGACAAATAGACTTTTATATCCAATTGTTGCGACGGATGGGATTGTCTAGACAGGTCTGCGGCAGTGGCGCAGACGATCGTTCCCACGCTCTGCGTGGGAATGCAGCCCGGGACGCTCTGCGTCGCTTTAAAGCCGAACGCGGAGCGTCCGTCGAGGCATTCCCACGCGGAGCGTGGGAACGATCATTGGTGCGATAGGGATTACTTGCAGACTTCGGCGATGGCTTCGGCCAGCAGATCCAGGCGTGTCGCATCGATTCCGGCGACGTTGGCCCGGCCGGTGCCGACCATGTAAACGCTGTGATGATCGCGCAGTTGTTTGACCTGCTCCGGCGATAAACCAGTGTAGGAAAACATCCCGCGCTGCACGCCGATGTGCGCAAAGCGCTCGCGCAAACCATGAGGTTCCAGCGCTTCAACCAAACCGCTGCGCAGCTGGGCGATGCGCAAACGCATGGCTTCCACTTCGTCGGCCCAGAGGCTTTTCAGCTCTGGATCACCGAGGATGGTCGCTACCACAGCCGCGCCATGATCCGGTGGTGTCGACCACAGGTTGCGGGCGATGTTGGCCAGTTGGCTGCGGATATCCACCAGCTTGTCAGCGGTTTTCGCGCAGACAATCAGCGCACCGGTGCGATCGCGGTACAGGCCGAAGTTCTTCGAGCAGGAGCTTGTGATCAGCACTTCCGGCAACGCGGCAGCGAACAACCGGGTCGACCAGGCGTCCTGTTCCAGGCCATCGCCGAAGCCTTGGTAGGCGAAGTCGATCAGTGGCACCAGATCGCGACTGCGCACCACGTCCAGCACTCGGCGCCAGTCGTCATGGGACAGATCGAAACCGGTCGGGTTATGGCAGCAGGCGTGCAGCAGCACCACATCGCCTTTCGGCGCCTCGTTGAGGGTGGCGAGCATCGCTTCGACATCGAGGCGGTTATCGCTGCCCACGTACGGGTAATGACTGACCTTGACCCCGGCTGCCGCGAAGATGGTTTCGTGGATCGGCCAGGTCGGGTTGCTCAGCCACACGCCACGGCCCGGCAGGCACTGGGCGATGAAGTCGGCACTCAAGCGCAGCGCGCCGGTGCCGCCCGGTGTTTGCGTCGCCCCGGTCCGTTGTTCGGCAATCAGCGGGGAATCGGCGCCCAGCACCAATTCAACGATGGCCTTGCCGAACGCCGATTCACCGTGGCCACCGATGTAGGTCTTGGTGGTCTGGCGATCCACCAGACGTTGCTCGGCGAGTTTCACGGACTGGGGAATCGGTGTCAGGCCTTGGGCATCTTTATAGACGCCCACGCCGAGGTCGAATTTGCGCGGATTGGGGTCCTGCGCATAGGCCTCCATCAGGCCGAGAATCGGGTCGCCGGGTACTCGGCCGATGGCGTCGAAATGCATTATTTGCGGCCCTCGGCGTCCTTCGCCACTTCGTCAGTGCGCGCGGCCATGATGAAATCGTTGCGATGCAGGCCCTTGATGGAGTGGCTCCACCAGGTCACGGTGACTTTGCCCCACTCGGTCAGCAGGCCTGGGTGGTGACCTTCCGCCTCGGAGATTTCACCAACGGCGTTGGTGAACGCCAGTGCGTGTTTGAAGTTCTTGAACAGGAAAACTTTTTCCAGCTGCATCACGCTGTCGCGCACTTCAATGTTCCAGTCAGGAATCTGTTTGATCAGTACCGGCAGTTCTTCGTCGCTGACCTGAGGGGCATCGGCGCGGCAGGCTTCGCAATGGGCTTGGTTCAATGTGGACATGATGGGTTCCTGAAATCGAATTATTGGAATTCGGCCGTCAATTCACCACGCTAAACCAAAGCGTCGGTTCCTGACAGGCTCACTTGATTCTAAAAGCTGCGGATCACGCAGCCTTTGGCGGAAATTTCGGTGTGTGCAAGCCCAACAGCATGCCTTGCTTGACCATGCCCATGATGTCTTCGTGGGCGAGGTCGAACAGACGCTTGAGGTTCGGCAGGACAAAGTACAGCGGTTGCAGGATGTCGATGCGATACGGCGTGCGCATGCATTCCAGCGGATCGAAGGCCTGATGCTCAGGTTCGTCTGACAGGCAGTAAACGGTTTCTTTCGGCGAGGAGAGAATGCCGCCGCCATAGATGCGCAGGCCTTCAGCTGTATCGACCAGGCCGAACTCGATGGTCATCCAGTACAGGCGCGCCAGGTACACGCGTTCTTCCTTGGAAGCCTGTAGGCCGAGTTTGCCGTAGGTGTGGGTGAATTCGGCAAACCAGGGGTTGGTCAGCAGCGGGCAGTGGCCAAAGATCTCGTGGAAAATGTCCGGCTCTTGCAGGTAATCCAGCTCTTCGCGGGTACGAATAAACGTCGCCACCGGAAACTGCTTGTTGGCGAGCAATTCGAAAAAGGTCTGGAAGGGGATCAGTGCGGGCACCCGGGCAACCTGCCACCCGGTGGTTTCACCGAGGACCTTGTTGATCTCGCCGAGTTGCGGAATGCGGTCGTGGGGCAGACCGAGTTTTTCGATACCGTCCAGGTATTCCTGGCACGCACGACCCTCGATCACTTTCAGTTGGCGAGTGATCAGCGTGTTCCACACCGCGTGTTCTTCGGCGGGGTAGTCGATAAAACCTTGCGCATCGGGCTCGCGAGCCACGTATTGCGTCTGCTTCATGCTGCTCTCCTGCTAGGGGATTCGTTCTTGTTGTGTGTACAGCTATGGACCTAGAAATACCTCAGAAATGCAGTGTTGCAGCGCCCGAGTCGCGCTGTGCGTAGGAAAAATCGTCGATTTTTGTAAAGTAATCGTTACGGATCGACTGAAATGGCGCAGGGATTGAGATTGGCGGGTTTGAAATGGCGTGCAGGTGTCACATAATCTTGACGACTAAGTTGGTGTCTGCGCAGAAAAATCCCTGCTCAGGCCCTCAATCACTCCTGTTTCGGGCGTTTTTATGCGTATCAAAGTCCACTGCCAGAACCGCATCGGCATCCTGCGCGACATTCTCAACTTGCTGGTGGAGTACGGGATCAACGTCGCTCGCGGCGAAGTCGGCGGTGAGCATGGCAACGCGATCTATCTGCACTGCCCGAACCTGATCAACATTCAGTTTCAGGCGTTGCGTCCGAAGTTTGAGGCGATCGGCGGGGTATTCGGCGTCAAGCGTGTAGGGCTGATGCCCAGCGAACGTCGGCACATGGAACTCAATGCGTTGCTCGGCGCCTTGGAATTTCCGGTGCTATCGATCGACATGGGCGGCTCGATCGTCGCGGCCAACCGCGCGGCGGCGCAGTTGCTCGGCGTGCGGGTCGATGAGGTGCCGGGGATTCCGTTGTCGCGTTACGCCGAGGATTTCGACTTGCCGGAACTGGTGCGCGCCAACAAGTCGCGGATCAACGGCTTGCGGGTGAAAGTGAAGGGCGACGTGTTTCTCGCCGACATTGCGCCACTGCAATCGGAGCATGACGACAGCGAAGCAATGGCCGGTGCGGTACTCACGTTGCACCGCGCCGACCGGGTCGGTGAGCGCATCTATAACGTGCGCAAGCAGGAGTTGCGCGGTTTCGACAGCATTTTCCAGAGCTCGAAGGTGATGGCCGCGGTGGTGCGCGAAGCCCGACGCATGGCGCCGCTGGATGCGCCGCTATTGATAGAAGGCGAAACCGGTACCGGTAAAGAGTTGTTGGCGCGCGCCTGCCATCTGGCGAGTCCGCGGGGGCAGTCACCGTTGATGGCGCTCAACTGCGCCGGCCTGCCGGAATCCATGGCTGAGACGGAGCTGTTCGGCTACGGCCCCGGCGCTTTCGAGGGGGCGCGGGCCGAGGGTAAGCTCGGTCTGCTGGAGCTGACGGCAGGCGGTACGCTGTTTCTCGATGGTGTCGGGGAAATGAGCCCGCGCTTGCAGGTGAAGTTGCTGCGCTTCCTGCAGGACGGTTGCTTCCGTCGTGTGGGCAGTGATGAAGAGGTTTATCTGGATGTGCGGGTGATTTGCGCGACGCAGGTCGACCTGTCCGAGTTGTGCGCGCGGGGTGAGTTTCGCCAGGATTTGTATCACCGCTTGAACGTGCTTTCACTGCACATTCCGCCCCTGCGCGAATGCCTCGATGGTTTGACGCCGCTGGTGGAACACTTCCTCGATCAGGCCAGTCGGCAAATTGGTTGCCCGCTGCCGAAACTGGCGCCGGCGGCGATGGAACGGCTCAGTCACTACCATTGGCCGGGCAATGTTCGGCAATTGGAAAACGTATTGTTCCAGGCGGTTTCTTTGTGCGAGGGCGGGACCGTCAAGGCCGAACATATTCGCCTGCCGGACTACGGCGTGCGTCAGCCGCTTGGCGATTTCTCACTTGAGGGTGGGTTGGACGAGATTGTCGGGCGTTTCGAGAAAGCGGTGCTTGAGCGTTTGTATTCCGAGCATCCGAGCAGTCGCCAATTGGGCAAGCGGTTGGGGGTTTCGCACACCACTATTGCCAATAAGTTGCGTGAGTACGAAGTCGGCAAAGAACCCGGCAGCGCCTGATCGTTCCCACGCTCCGCGTGGGAATGCCTCAATGGACGCTCTGCGTCCGCTTTGGGACGCGGAGCGTCCCGGGCTGCATTCCCACGCTCCGCGTGGGAACGATCAGCGAATCGGTCAGTAAGGTCAGCACTTGCCTCGAAGCGGCATAACACCGCCGGTTTTTCGTCTTCGACACAATCCTCCAATCCCTCCTGAACCCATCAAGTCCTTTGTTTGCCGGGCCCTGCGCCGCCAGAAAAAAGTTGGTCTGCAAATTGCTTGTGGCTCAGCAGTACAGCGGTGGACGGCAAACGTCCGGCATGCAGAGGAAAGAGTGTGGACAAGTACCTTTATGTGGCAATGACCGGCGCCAGCCAGAATGCACTGGCGCAGAAGGCTCATGCGAACAACCTGGCGAACATCTCCACCAACGGTTTCCAGAAAGACCTGGAGCAGGCGCGTTCGATGCCGGTGTTCGGCGACAGCTTTCCGGCGCGTGCGTTTGCCCTGTCCGAGCGTCCGGCCACCGATTTCTCCCTTGGCGCATTGGTGCAAACCGGTCGCGACCTCGATGTCGCGGTGCAAGGCAATGGCTGGATCGCCGTGCAGAACCCTGATGGCGGCGAAAGCTACGTGC
This sequence comes from Pseudomonas sp. FW305-20, assembly GCF_058788075.1. Lineage (NCBI taxonomy): Bacteria > Pseudomonadati > Pseudomonadota > Gammaproteobacteria > Pseudomonadales > Pseudomonadaceae > Pseudomonas > Pseudomonas sp. FW305-20. The sequence goes on from NZ_JBYTAJ010000015.1 coordinate 42,839, forward strand.
GCACCGGCAGCCTGAATGTCGACGCCCTGGGCGTGCTGCGGGCCGGCAATGGTATGCCGGTGATGGGCAATGGCGGGCCGATTGCCGTGCCACCCGAGCAGCAAATCGAAGTGGGCGAGGACGGCACCATCAGCATTCGTGCGATGGGCGAAGGTCCGCGCGTGATGGCGGAAGTCGACCGCATCAAACTGGTCAACCCGGATTTCAAGAACATGACCAAAGGCCTGGACGGTTCGATCCACACCAAGGACGGCAAGCCGGCGCAGGCCGATGCCGACGTCAAACTGGTGTCCGGCTTCCTTGAGTCGAGCAACGTCAACGCCGTGGAAGAGATGACCTCGGTGCTGGCCCTGGCCAAGCAGTTCGAGCTGCACATCAAGATGATGAACACCGCCAAAGAAGACGACCAGGCCATGGCTCGGGTCTTGCAGATCAGCTAATTATCAGAACGTCGCGCCGTAAAACAGGCGCACGAGGAGAATCGAATGCTTCCGGCTCTATGGGTTGCCAAAACAGGTCTGTCCGCCCAGGACACCAACCTGACGACCATTTCCAACAACCTGGCCAACGTGTCGACCACGGGTTTCAAACGTGACCGCGCCGAGTTCCAGGACTTGCTCTACCAGATCAAACGCCAGCCAGGCGCCCAGTCGACCCAGGACAGTGAATTGCCATCGGGTCTGCAATTGGGTACCGGTGTGCGCATTGTCGGCACCCAGAAAAACTTCACCGCCGGCAGCCTGCAAACCACCGAGCAGCCGTTGGACATGGCCATCGACGGTCGCGGCTTCTTCCAGATTCTGCAGCCGGACGGCACCACGTCCTACACCCGTGACGGGACATTCCACCTCGACTCCAACGGTCAGATCGTGAACGCCAGCGGCTTCGCCCTGGAACCGGCCATTGTCATCCCGAACGATGCCCAGACCTTCACGGTCGGTCGCGACGGCACCGTGTCCATCACCGTTACCGGCAACCCGGCCTCCCAAGTGATCGGCAACCTGCAAACCGCCGACTTCATCAACCCGGCCGGTCTGCAAGCGGTGGGCAACAACCTGTTCCTGGAAACTGCGGCCAGCGGCGCGCCACAAGTCGGTACCCCGGGCCTGGCCGGTTTCGGCACCACGTTGCAGAACACCCTCGAGACCTCGAACGTCAGCACCGTTGAAGAGATGGTCAACATGATCACCACTCAGCGCGCTTACGAGATGAACTCCAAGGTGATCTCCACTGCCGACCAGATGCTCTCGTTCGTAACGCAGAATCTGTAATCAAGTCTATGAGGCGGCCATGAGGTCGCCTGCAACACCGTGAGGTAGGGTCATGAATCGCTTCGTATCTGTTCTGGCACTGAGTGGGGCCGTCGTGCTCGCGGGCTGCGTTGCCCCGCCGCCCAAGCCCAATGACCCTTACTACGCCCCGGTGTTGCCGCGCACACCGCTGCCGGCTGCCGCCAATAATGGCTCGATCTACCAGGCCGGTTTCGAACAGAACCTGTACAGCGACCGCAAGGCGTTCCGGGTCGGTGACATCATCACCATCACCCTGAATGAACGCACCCAGGCCAGCAAGAACGCCAACTCGCAAATTGGCAAGAACAGCAAGACCGACATCGGTCTGAGCTCGTTTTTCGGGGGTGGCCTGAGCACCAGCGATCCAGTGGGCAGCGGTAGCCTGAGCCTGGATGTCGGTTATGAAGGTGACCGCGCCACCAAGGGCGACAGCAAGTCCGGGCAGAGCAACAGCCTGACCGGTTCGATCACCGTGACCGTCGCCGACGTGTTGCCCAACGGCATCATCGCCGTGCGCGGCGAAAAGTGGCTGACCCTCAACACCGGCGATGAGCTGGTGCGGATTGCCGGTATGGTTCGATCCGATGACATCGCCACCGATAACACTGTGTCGTCGACCCGCGTCGCCGATGCGCGCATCACCTATTCGGGCACCGGTGCTTTTGCCGATGCGAGTCAGCCAGGCTGGTTCGACCGTTTCTTCCTCAGCCCGCTGTTCCCTTTCTAGGTGGCTACGTTGAATTTCAAACACCTGATGGTGGCTGCGATCCTGATGAGCGCAGCTTTCGGTGCTCAAGCCGAGCGGCTGAAGGATATCGCCAGTATTTCCGGCGTGCGTTCCAACCAATTGATCGGCTACGGCCTGGTGGTCGGGCTTAACGGCACCGGCGACCAGACGACGCAAACCCCGTTCACCCTGCAGACGTTCAACAACATGCTCTCGCAGTTCGGCATCAAGGTGCCGCCGGGTTCGGGCAACGTGCAGTTGAAGAACGTCGCGGCGGTGTCGATCAGTGCTGATTTGCCGGCGTTCGCCAAGCCGGGTCAGCAGGTCGACATCACCGTATCGTCCATCGGTAACTCCAAGAGCCTGCGCGGCGGCACCTTGCTGCTGACGCCGCTCAAGGGGATCGACGGCAACGTCTATGCGGTCGCTCAGGGCAACCTGGTGGTCGGCGGTTTCGACGCCGAAGGTCGTGACGGTTCGAAGATCACTGTCAACGTACCGTCGGCCGGTCGTATCCCGGGCGGTGCGTCGGTCGAGCGTTCGGTGCCGAGCGGTTTCAATCAGGGCAACAGCCTGACGCTGAACCTCAATCGTTCGGACTTCACCACCGCCAAGCGCATCGTCGACAAGATCAACAACATGCTCGGCCCTGGCGTTGCCCAGGCCATCGACGGCGGCTCGATTCGCGTCAGTGCGCCGCTCGATCCGAGCCAGCGCGTCGACTATTTGTCGATCATCGAGAACCTTGAAGTCGACCCGGGTCAGGCGGTGGCGAAAGTCATCATCAACTCGCGGACCGGCACCATCGTGATCGGCCAGAATGTAAAAGTTTCCCCGGCCGCCGTGACCCACGGCAGCCTGACCGTGACCATCACCGAAGACCCGATCGTCAGCCAGCCCGGCCCTCTGTCCAATGGGCAGACGGCGGTCGTGCCGCGCTCGCGGGTCAACGCCCAGCAGGAAGCCAAGCCGATGTTCAAGTTCGGCCCGGGCACCACTCTCGACGAAATCGTGCGTGCGGTGAACCAGGTCGGCGCGGCGCCGGGTGACTTGATGGCCATCCTCGAAGCCCTGAAACAGGCCGGCGCGTTGCAAGCCGATCTGATCGTGATCTGAGGACGGCGACCATGGATATGCGCAAGGGCGGTTTGGGGGTCAACAGCAACGATTCGGGTTCCTATTCGGACCTTAATCGCTTGAACCAGCTCAAGGTCGGCGACAAGGACAGTGACGCGAACATGCGCAAGGTTGCGCAGGAATTCGAGTCGCTGTTCCTCGGTGAAATGCTCAAGTCCATGCGCTCGGCCACCGACGCGCTGGGCCAGGACAATCCGCTCAATACGCCGGCCGCCAAGCAATACCAGGAAATGTACGACCAGCAGTTGGCCGTTTCCATGTCCCGTGAGGGTGGCGGTATTGGTCTGGCTGACGTGCTGATGCGTCAGATGTCGAAGAACAAACCGCTGGCCCCGGGCGAGGCCGCTGCCGCGTCAGCCGCCAAGCAAGCTGCCGCGAAAGCCGCCGTGGAAACCCCGATTGCCGCCGGTACGGTCGCCACCAACGGGCCGCTGTCGCGCCTCAATGGTGAGCGTCCGTTGTGGGCTTCGCGCTCGGTGAGCGCGACAAGTAGTGCGGGTGAAGGCACTCATCGCAATGACATGGCGCTGATCAATCAGCGACGTCTGGCGCTGCCGCCAAAACTGGCCGACCGCTTGCTCGCAGGGCTGGTGCCGTCGGCATCGATTCCCGCCGCGACCGCCACGACGGCACAGAACAACATCCAAATGCCGCAGAGCACCAAGACCGGTGCCGGTCCGCTGTACAACGGCGATTGGCTGGCTTCGCAAACGGATGCGACATCCAGCGGGCGCCTGCAGGTTTACGGTCGTGCCATGGCGCAAATACCGCTGGCACCGGCGAAGAAAGCGTTCAGTTCCGCCGACGAATTCGTCAACACCATGCTGCCGATGGCCAAAGAGGCCGCCGAACGTATTGGCGTCGATCCGCGTTACCTGGTGGCGCAGGCTGCCCTGGAAACCGGTTGGGGCAAATCGGTCATGCGCGCCCAGGATGGCAGCAGCAGTCACAACCTGTTCGGCATCAAGGCCAGCAGCAGTTGGAAGGGCGAATCGGCGCGGGCAATCACCAGCGAGTTCAGGAATGGCGAGATGGTCAAGGAGACGGCGCAGTTCCGTTCCTATGACTCTTACAAGGACAGCTTCCATGACCTTGTGACGCTGCTGCAAACCAACAATCGCTATCAAGATGTTGTGAAGTCGGCCGATAACCCAGAACAGTTTGTGCGCGAGTTGCAAAAGGCCGGTTACGCAACCGACCCGGACTACGCAAGCAAGATTTCGCAGATAGCCAAGCAGATGACGAGTTACCAGAACTACGCTGCGGCGGGCGCTACCACCACGCCTCTATAGGCATAAGCTATAAGGTCTGAACCATGAGTTTGCTCAACATCGGGATGTCGGGGCTGTCAGCCAGCCAATCGTCGTTGATGACGACGGGTAACAACATCGCCAACGTCGATACCGCGGGTTACTCGCGTCAGCAGACCGTGCAGGGCACCAAAGCCTCGCAGCAGTTCGGCAATGTCTACATCGGCACCGGCACGACCCTGGCCGATGTACGTCGGGTGTACAACAGCTACCTTGACGCCCAACTGCAGACCACCACTTCGCTCAACAGCGATTCGGCCGCGTACCTGGGTCAGGTCACGCCGCTGGACAAACTGCTGTCGGACAGCGGCACCGGCCTCAATGGCGCACTGACCAAGTTCTTCGCCTCGGTACAGAACGTCAACGCCAAGCCGGGTGACGACGCTTCACGCCAGTTGCTGCTCAGTGATGCCCAGGCCTTGAGCAATCGTTTCAATTCAGTGTCCAGCCAGTTGAACGTGCAGAACGCGAACATCAACGGCAACCTGACGAACATGGCCGATCAGGTCAACAAACTGGCCGCCACCGTGGCCCAGTTGAACCAGAAGATTTCCGAGATTTCCAGCTCTGGCGGCATGCCGAACGAACTGCTCGACGCCCGTAACGAGACCGTACGCCAGCTTTCGACCTTTACCGGCGCGCAGATCGTCGAACGCGAAGGTAACGTCGATATCTATCTGGGCAGCGGCCAGCCGCTGGTCATGGGCAACACCGTCAACAAACTCGAAGTCGTGCCGGGCAAAGACGACCCGAACCGCTTGGCGCTGCAACTCAATCGTGGTTCGAGCACCATCGATATCACGTCGATCATGACCGGTGGCGAAATCGGCGGTTTGCTGCGCTATCGCAGCACCGTGCTCGACCCGGCCATGAACGAACTGGGTCGCGTCGCCCTGGTCGTCGCCGATCAGATGAACAGCATCCAGGCCCAGGGCATCGACAAGAACGGTGACTTCGGTTCAAACCTGTTCAACAGCATCAACAGTGCCGCGCAAATGGCTCAGCGCAGCATCGCCTCCGGCAATAACAGCGTGGGTTCGGGCAACTTCGATGTCAGCATCGAAGACACTGGCAAGCTGACCATCAACGATTACAAGGTGACGTTCACCAGCGCCACCGACTACACCGTGCAGCGCCTGCCAGACAATACGCCTGTGGGCGGCAGCTACAGCACGACGACCACACCGGCGCCGGTGATCGAGGGTTTCTCCTTGAAGCTGACCGGTGGCACCGCGGCTGCTGGCGATACCTTCAAGATCACCCCGACCCGCAATGCGGCGGCCAATATCAAGACCGAGATGACCGACTCCAAACGTCTGGCCATCGCGGCACCGTTGGGTGCATCCATCGCGGCGAGCGGCAGCGGTAATGGCACCCTGACCATTCCGGCCAGCGGCCAACCGACCCTGACCACCCAATTCGATATCTACGACGCGGCCACCAAGACCGCGATGCAGAACGGCCTGAAAAATTCCACGCCGGCCAAGGTTGTCTTTGGTGCGGTGTCCGCCGACGGCACCAGCCAGGCCTACCAGTTCCTGGATGCCAAGGGTGGGGTGATCAGCAGCGGCACCATCAAGCCAGGTGAGAGCAACACCCTGAGCCTGAGCATTCCGCTCAAGGATTCCACAGGTGCGCCGATCCCGCCTGCGCCTGCCACTCAGTACACCGCGGCCTTCAGCATGACCATCGCCGGCTCCCCGAGCAACGGCGCCGGGATCAACGTCTCGCTCAGTCAACCGGGTAGCCTGGACAACCGTAACGGCACCGCACTGGCCGGCTTGCAGACCGCGCAGACCGTGGACACCGGATCCGCCAGCAAAGGCATTTCCCTGAACGACGCTTACGGCAAACTGGTCGAAGGCGTTGGCTCCAAGGCGGCCCAAGGCAAGCTCGACAGCGCCGCGACCTCAGCCATCCTGGCGAACGCCAAAGGTGCGCGCGACTCGCTTTCGGGGGTCGACCTCGATGAGGAAACCGGCAACCTGGTCAAGTATCAGCAGTACTACACCGCCTCTTCGCAGATCATCAAGGCTGCGCAGGAAATCTTCAGCACACTGATCAACAGCATTTAAGGAGTCGTAGCCCATGCGCATTTCTACCGCCCAGTTTTACGAGTCCTCGGCTGCGAACTATCAGAAGAACTTCGCCAACGTGGTCAAGAGCAGCGAAGAGGCCAGCAGCCTGGTTCGCGTCAACACGGCCGCCGATGATCCGGTCGGCGCCTCGCGTCTGTTGCAGTTGGGTCAGCAGGCTTCGATGCTTGATCAGTACAAGGCCAACACCAACACGATCAAGGCGACCCTGGGTCAGGCCGAGTCGGTGATGACCAGCATCAACAACGTGCTGCAGCGCGCCAAGGAACTGGCCATTGGTGCCAACAACGCCGGTTACACCGATGCCGACCGTCAGGCCAACGCCTCGGAACTGGGCCAGATCGAAGAGCAGCTGTTGAGCCTGATGAACAGCCAGGATGAAAACGGCAAATACATCTTCGCCGGTTCCAAGGGTGATACCGCTCCGTTTTCACGCAACTCCGACGGCACCTACAGCTACAACGGCGACCAGGTGACCCTGAACCTGCCGATCGGCGACAGCATGTCGATGGCCACCAACAGCACCGGTTGGGAAGTGTTCCAGCAGGCGATCAATACCAGTCGCACCCAGGTTACCGGGTCGATGAATGACGGTCTTGTGACCTTGTCCGACGGGCAAATCTCGTCAAACGTGTCGTACAACAACAAATTCCGCAGCGGCGAGCCGTACCTGGTGGAATTTACCAGTGGCACTCAGTTGAAGATCACTGACGCGGGCGGCAACGACGTGACGAGTGAAGCCACTCAGGGCGGCGTCATCACCAACGGCAAGAACCAGAGCGTGAGCTTTCGCGGTGTCGACCTGACCCTGAACTTCAATGACCCCAACGCTGCGTTGGCCGGGCGTACATTCAAACTGGAAGCCAAGCCGGACACGTTCAACGTTTCCCGTGGACCGGGCAACCCGAGCACCGTCCAGGCGATCAGCACCAAAATTACCGACCCGGCCGCGTACCATGCCAGCTTCCCGGGTGGCTCTGCAGTGCTCAAATTCACCAGTGCCAGCGCGTTCGATTTGTACGCGGCACCGATCACCGCCGACAGCAAACCGGTCTCCAGCGGAACGATGGTGGGTAATATCGCCACCGCATCGGGTGTTGAGTTCACGCTGAACGATACCCCGGCCAATCCACTGGCGGCAGGCGATCAGTTCAACGTGGCGGTCAACACCCACGAGACCCAGAACATTCTGGACACCGTGAGCCAGTTGAAAACCGCATTGAATACGCCGACCACAGGCAACGCCGTCGCGACCCAGAAGCAACAGGCGGCGATGGCCGCGGGCTTGGGCAACCTCGCCAGCGGCATCGATCAAGTGTCCGCGGGCTTGAGCTCGGTCGGCGGTCGCGGCTCGGCGCTGGATACTCAGAGCGATACCAACCAGGCGCTGGTGCTGGCGAACGCGCAGACGCAATCAACAATCCGTGATTCCGATCCTGCCGAAGTAATGACTCGCCTGACCTTGCAACAAACCATGTTGCAGGCCTCGCAGTTGGCATTCAGCAAGATCGCGCAGTTGGGCCTGTTCAACAAGGTCTGATTCAGTGCAGGGATCGCATGACTTAATGCGATCCCTGACCTTCTTCTTTTTACGGTTCAGGACGTTCTGCTCTCGCGCGAGTTGACGCCGGCCGGTCGAGAGTCACGCGTGTGAAACCTACTCCTCTTGTCAGCATTGCCATCCCTGCGTACAACCCGCGCTTCTTCAGTACAGCGCTGCAAAGCGCACTCGACCAGACCTACGAAAACCTTGAGATCGTCATTTGCGATGATTGCCGCACGGACGAGATCGAGCAGATCGTCGAGTCCCTGAGCGTAGAGTCGAATGTGGTTGTGCGTTATCTGCGCAACCCTGTCCGCCTGGGCTTCCAACAAAACATTCTGCGTTGTTTCGACGAGAGCCGTGGCGAGTTCATCAAGTTCCTGTGTGACGATGATCAGTTACTGGTCCATACCGTCAGCCAGCAGGCTGCGATTCTGGCCGAGCATGCGGACGTGCTGCTGGTGGTCAACAGGTTTCAATTCGTCGATGCCGACAGTTACGTGTTGCCCATTCGCATGGAGAACGTTGGCCTCACCCAGTTCGATGCCGTGTTCAAGGGTGAAGACCTGCTGGCCAGCTTCGAAAAGACACCGCGTAACATTCTCGGCGGGTTCAGCTGCGCGTTGATGCGCCGCGCCGACATCGAAATCTTGCTGCCAGCGCTGGCGCAGGCCGGTGCGGGGTTTGTGGCGTTGCTCGATTTCGCCTTGTTCATCTGCCTGTTGCGCCGCGGCAATCTGGTTGCGCTGAACAATGTCGGCAGTGTTGAGCGATTGTATCCGGAGCGCCTGACCCGTCAGCCGGACACTGTTTCGAGCGCCATTGTGGAGTGGACGTGGCTGGCGCAGATGCTTGAGCAACGCAGTGGCGAACCGGCTCCGGCCAGTGGCTGGATACGCTACCTGGCACTGGAAGAAGACACCACGAAGGTGCCACGTGAATGGGAAGAGCTGAACCTCTATTACGCCATGGCGGCACGGCAGGCCATCATCCTGTTCCAGGTGGGCACGGACACTGAAAGTTACGCAGACCTCTACGCGCAATGGCTTGCTTCCCGTTGTTTCAGCCCGACGCGCCAGCAGGTGCTTTTGCAGCAAATTGCGCGATGGTCGCATCGGCCGAAGATTGTTCCCGTCATCATCGATGCCGACGAGGACGCCCACGCAGTGGACATCACGTTACAAAGCCTCGCAGGTCAGTTGTATGGCTGCGAGTCGATTGTGTTGTTGTCCTGCGGGCAACAGGCTGTCAATCACCATGTGCTGCGGGTTGCGCTGCACACTGACTGGTCACGGCAACTCAACGCTCTGCTGCCGCAAATGGACGGCGTGGACTGGTTTTACCTGTTGCGTGCCGGTGACCGGCTGACGGAATCCGCTCTATTGGTGCTGGCCGACCGGATTGTCGGCGTGCCGGGCACGACATGCGTTTACAGCGACGAAGGTGCACTGGTAAACGACAAGCCTGCCGAGCCGATCTTCAAACCCGACTTCAATTTCGACTTGATGCGCGGTTATCCCTACGTCGGTCGCACCCTGGCCTTCGAGCGCCAGCGCTTTGTCGAGATGGGTGGCTTCGATTCAACGTTGGGTGAGCTGGCACCTCATGACCTGATCTGGCGGCTGGTGGAAACGGACGGGCCGCAGACCATCGCGCACATCGCCGAAGTGCAGGTCGAGTCGAGTTTTACCTTCGCTCAATGGTTGTCCCTGCCTGAAGTGGTCGAGCAAAACCCTCGGCTGATCTCGGCCCATCTACAGCGGATCGGCGTCGAGCATCGGCTTCATCCTGGCCCGCTGATGCAGCTGGTTCCGCGCATCGAATACCTGTGCTCGGAGCAGCCTCTGGTTTCGATCATTGTCTGTATCAAAGACGAGTTGATCGCGCTGGAGCGTTGCATCAACAGTCTGATCAGCAATACAGGATATGCCCGCTACGAAATCATCATTGTCGACAACGCCAGCGAAAGTCCCGAGGTCCGGCATTGGCTGAATGCCATGGCCGAGCTGGGCAGCGATACATTGAGGATTTTCTCGTACCCCGAGGGGGGGAGCGATGCGGTCATCAGGAATTTCGCGGTGCAACAGGCGCGTGGCGAATATCTGCTATTCCTCAGTCCTCACTGCGTCGTGCACGACGCTGCCTGGCTGGATGAAATGCTCAATCACGGGCAGCGTCCCGAAGTCGGCATCGTCGGACCGCGTACCCTCAGCCTCCAAGGCAACGTCATCGACGCCGGACTCGTGCTTGGTCTGGGCGGGCTGGCGGGGCGGGCGTTTGTGAACGAACCGGTGGTTTCCGGCGGCTACATGCAGCGGCTGCAAATGGTGCAGAACTGGAGCGCCGTCAGCGGCCATTGCTTGTTGGTGCGCAAGCAGGTGCTGGAGAGTGTCGGTGGTTACGAGGAGACCATCAGTACGCAGGGGATCAGCTCCCTCGAGTTGTGTCTGCGATTTGGCAACAGTGGTTATCTGATTGTTACCACGCCTTACTCGAGCGTTGTGCTGGTGCCTGCGGCGGATACAACACCCCGCGAAGGAGAGTGGAAAGAGCGACTGGAGCGCGAGCAGGAAGCGTTCTATCAGCGCTGGCTGCCCAAAATCGCCAACGATCCTGCTTACAATCGCAACCTGAAACTGAACGAACCCAGCTTCGGTCTGGAGCCGGGGCCGCGTACCGGCTGGAACCCTTTGAGCACCCGCAGTGTCCCGTCTATCCTGGGGTTGGCGCTCAACAGCTCGGCAATCGGACACTACCGTATCAGCCAGCCATTGTTCGAATTGCAGGGGGCTGGGCGGATCGTCGGTCGCGTGTCGTACGACATGCTGTCGATCATCGAGATCGAGCGCCAATCGCCGGATGTGATCGTGCTGCAGGGCCGCTACAACGCGAACAAGATTGAAGACATTGTTCAGGTGAAAACCTATTCGAATGCGCTGCGCATCTTTGAGCTGGATGACTACATTGCCGACATTCCCAGCAAGAATGATCACATCCGCAACATGCCAGGCAATCTTCCCGCACTGTTGCGCCGTGGCGTAGGGATGTGTGACCGGGTCGTGGTATCGACCCATGCGCTGGGGGATGCCATGTCGGACATGCACCACGATATTCGTGTCGTGCCGAATATGCTGGCACCGAACTTGTTCGGCAACCTCACGAGCCGACGTGGTGCTTCAACCAAACCGCGTATCGGCTGGGGCGGTGGTACCAGTCATCGTGGCGACCTTGATCTCATCGCCGACGTTGTGCGCGAGCTCGCGGATGAAGTGGAATGGGTGTTTTTCGGTATGTGCCCTGACTCGCTCAGGCCGTACGTGCATGAATACCATTCGGGTGTTGTCCTTTCCGCGTACCCGCAGAAGCTCGCGAGCCTCAACCTTGACTTGGCTCTGGCGCCGCTGGAATTTCATATTTTCAATGACTGTAAAAGCAATTTGCGCTTGCTTGAGTACGGCGCCTGCGGCTATCCGGTGATTTGCTCCGACACCGAGGCCTATCGCGGACATTTGCCATGCACTCGGATATTCACCAACAGCACGGACGAATGGCTGCAGGCGATTCGCATGCACCTGTCCGATCCCGCTGCCAGCTATCGGATGGGCGACGAATTGCGCGAAGTGGTGTTGCGTGACTTCATGTTGCGCGGCGATAACCTGCAGTACTGGGCCGATGGTTGGCTGCCCGATTGATGAGTTTCACGTCGAACCGTCAGAACAACGTAATGCCGCTGATCCGGCTACCCGCTCGTTATAGGAATTCATATGCAAAGCAATTTCCCGAATGGATCGTCTGCTCCGTTGAATGAGCGTTTTACCCTGGTGCTGCTGACTCACAACCAGCCGCATGCGGTTCGCCGTGCCTTGCGCTATTACAGCGCCTGGCCCTGCAACGTGCTGGTCGTCGATTCATCGCTCGAAGCAGATGCCGACATCGCCGCAACGTTCGCCGGTGCGCAGTATCTTCATGTGCCCGCGCCACGTGCCGAACACTTCAGCTACAGAGTCCGCCAGGTGATCGGGCAAATCACCACGCCATACATGGCGGTGGTCGAAGTCGAAAGCTTCCTGCTGCCCGAAGCGCTCGATCAATCGCTGGCCTTTTTGGAGGCTAATGACGACTACGGCACTTGCCAGGGTTACAGCTTGGCGTACGAAGCGCATGCCGATCGCGTCGATTATTATTTGCGTGACCGTAAGGGTTGCGAAGACTACAGCGACGACTCGGCTGAAGCCCGCCTGGCGATTTTGAACCGGGATTGCCCGTCCTTGGCCAATGCCGTGACTCGCACCCGAATCATTCAGCGCTGGTATGCATCGCTGGCCTCGGATTTCAATCCCAACTTGCGCGGGAACGGCTATTCCGACGGCCTGACGGCAGGTGGAAAGGTGCGCCTGCTGCCAATTCCGTATGCGTTGCACGAGCGCCGAAGCATTACGTTTGGCGAAATTACCGAGAAGCTGTTCGAGTCGACCTGGGATTCCCTGGCAGGCGAGCCGGTTCGTCGTTTCGAACCGACGCAATACATTGAACTGCCGTTCTACAACCAGGCCTTTTTCGAGGTGCTGGCGGCGCTCGAGTTTTTGTTGCATGCAGTGCCGACAGGTCGGCTGCAACTGGAAGAACTCGAGGCGGCGATGCTCAAACAAAAAGAGTTGTCGCGCATTCATCGCAATACCAGTGCAGAGCCGCTCCATGATCGACTGCTCAAATCCTTTGAGCTCTACGCCTTCAACCAGGAAGTGGTGGAGCGACTGGCTCGGTCGCTGAAGGGCGAGGGGGCGCTGGCGCAGGCACAGAAAGTCCTGGCATGGGGCGAGCGACTTGGCGCGGCGACGCTGGACAGCCAGGCAAAAATGTTCGACACCACGCGTTCCGGTCAACTGCTGAACTGGCTTGAGGCGCGCAACCCGAGCGAGAGCCAGGTAAAGGACATCTCCCGGCATCTGGCCCGCCATGCTGGTGGTCCGACGTTTGGCATCCTGTTGCTGGACCTGGACGCCGATATCTTCAAGCTGCAGGCGACGTTCGACAGCGTGATGAACAGTTACTGCCGAGCGTTCAAGATTATCGTGTTCACCACCGGCGACCTGCCGGCCGAAACCACGCTGCAAAACACCCTGCATTTCGTCAAGGTCAACGAAAGCAACTACGTCGACAAAATCAATCAGATGGTCAGCCAGACTGATTGCGACTGGATGGTACTGGCCGAAGCCGGCGACGAGCTGACGCCAAGCGGTCTGTACCAGGCGAGCCTGGAGTTGCTCGCCGCGCCGCACTGCCGCGCCGTGGCCATGGACGAGTTTCAGCGTCAGAAGAACGGAACGCTGGCCGATGTCTTCCGCCCGGGCTTCAACCTTGACCTGCTGCAAAACAACCCGGCCTTGATGGCACGCCATTGGCTGGTACGCCGGGATGTCATGGTTCAGGCCGGTGGTTACTCGCGTGACTTCAAGAAAGCGCTGGAATTCGATTTGCTGTTGCGTCTGATCGAGCAGGGCGGGCTGGACGGTCTTGCGCATCTGGACGAGCCGCTGCTGATCTGCCAGGCACCGGAAGACGAAACCAATGCCGATGAGCGCAAGACCTTGCTGCGCCATCTCGCCACCCGTGGATATCAGGCTGACGTCAGTTCGCTGGTGCCGGGTACGCACAAGATCGATTACCGCTTCATCGAACGGCCTATGGTGTCGGTCATCCTGCATGGCATCCGTGATCTGGCGACGTTGCAGCGCTGCATTCTCAGTGTGCTGCAACGGACCCGCTACCAGCGCTACGAAGTACTGGTGGCTGACGATTCGGCCTACGCGGCGCAATTGGGTAATTGGCTGGATGGTCAGGGCCAGCAAGGCAACCGGGTTCGTCTGTTCAGTGCCGAGCCGGGTCTGTCGACCGGGACGCTGATCAATGTCGCCAGTCAGCAAGCCAAAGGTGAATACCTGGTGACGCTGGCCGCTGACGGCGAGGTGGTCAACGTCAACTGGATCGAATCCCTGCTCAATCAGGTTCAGCGTCCGGAGGTCGGTGTGGTCGGCGCCAAGCTGATCGACCGTGACGGTTCTGTCACTCAGGCGGGCCTGATCCTCGGTTTTAACGAGGGTGTGGGTTCGCCGTTCGTGGGGCAACCGAAGACGGCCACGGGCTACATGAACCGGCTGGTGGTGGAGCAGAACTGCTCGGCGGTGTCCTTTGCCTGCCTGATGATCTCCAAGCAGTTGTTCGAGGCGGCAGACGGCGTTGATGTCGAACACTTCGCCGAAGCGTTCGGTGATATCGATCTGTGCCTGCGTGTCGGTCAGGCCGGTTATCTGACGGTGTGGACCCCGCATGTGCAGGTCATTCAGTCAGGCGTATTGGCGCAGTCGTCAGCGGCTCGTCAGGCACTGGGCGAGAAGTGGTCCGAGGCGCTGGCGCACGATCGGTTCTACAACAAGAACCTTGCCTCCAACGGCTCTGGATTCAAGCTCGGACCGGTGACCGGCGTTGAATGGTCGGCCTTGATCAAGCAGGCCCAAGCCTAAGGATCAAAGCTCGACAGCCATCCGTGTCCCGCAAAAAAAGGCTCACCTCTCGGTGGGCCTTTTTTTTTCTGAGGCGCTAGAGGCATGGCGCAACGAGGCTCGTCCGTGGTGTTTTTCGATGGCACCAATATTGCTTTCTGAGGTGTGCGCCCGAGTTAATCGCGCAGACGCCGAATTATTGGCGTCCCTTGCCAACGGCCAGCGCTTCAATGAAGTCGATGTAGCCCACAGTTGAGAGAAGCACATGAAGGCAGTAATTCTGGCGGGGGGATTGGGAACTCGTATCAGTGAGGAATCGCACCTCAAGCCCAAGCCGATGATCGAAATCGGTGGCAAGCCAATCATCTGGCACATCATGAAGATCTACTCTCACTACGGCATCAACGACTTTGTGGTCTGCCTGGGCTACAAGGGCTACATCATCAAGGAATACTTCGCCAACTACTTCCTGCACATGTCGGACGTGACGTTCGATATGGCTGAAAACAGCATGCATATTCATCAGGGCAAAGCCGAGCCATGGCGCGTCACGCTGGTTGATACCGGCGAGACCACCGGCACCGGCGGCCGCCTGAAGCGCGTGCGCGACTACCTGGGCGACGAAACCTTCTGTTTCACCTACGGCGATGGCGTGTCGAACGTCAACATTCCCGAACTGATCGAATTCCACCGTCAACACGGCAAGCAGGCCACAGTCACGGCCGTGCAGCCACCGGGACGCTTCGGCGCGATGGAACTGGAAGGTGCTTGCGTCAGAGGCTTTCAGGAAAAACCCCAGGGCGATGGCGGCTGGATCAACGGCGGCTTCTTCGTGCTGGAGCCGAGCGTGCTCGATGGCATCGAAGATGATTCAACGACCTGGGAATACGAGCCGATGCGCAACCTGGCACGCCAGGGGCAACTCATGAGCCATCTGCACCGTGGTTTCTGGCAACCGATGGATACGTTGCGTGACCGCGTCTTCCTGGAAGAGCGCTGGAACAGCGGCAGCGCCGAATGGAAGCTCTGGAAGTGAACGGATTCTGGGCGGGTAAAAAGGTTTTCCTGACCGGCCATACCGGCTTCAAGGGCGGCTGGCTGGCGTTGTGGTTGCAGCAACTGGGCGCAGAGGTGCGCGGCTTTGCCTTACCCGCCGCGACCACGCCGGCGCTGTGGACTGTGGCCGGTCTGGACCGTCTGATTGCCGGTGACATGGCGGATGTTCGCGATGAGGCGGCAGTCGCTCAGGCACTGCAGGCCTTTGAGCCAGACGTGGTCTTCCACCTTGCGGCGCAACCGCTGGTGCGCGAGGCGTATCGCATCCCTGTCGAAACCTATGCAATCAACGTCATGGGTACCGTCAATGTGCTGGAAGCCGTGCGTAATTGCCCGAGCGTTCGCGCGGTGGTAGTGGTCACGACCGACAAATGCTACGAAAACCGTGAATGGGTTTTGCCCTATCGCGAATACGACGCGCTCGGCGGCTTCGATCCGTACAGCAACAGCAAGGCCTGCGTTGAATTGCTGTGTGCGTCTTACCGCAACTCTTTCTTGCAAGCGTCCGGTGCTGCGCTGGCCACTGCGCGGGCGGGCAACGTGATCGGTGGCGGCGACTGGTCGCCAGAGCGATTGATCCCCGACGTTTTCCGGTCCTGGCAAAACAATGAAGAAGTGGTCCTGCGTTATCCCCACGCAACGCGCCCGTGGCAGCACGCTCTCGAGCCGCTGATGGGCTATCTGATGCTCGCCCGCGCGTTGTATGAGGACGGTGAGAAATACGCCAGCGCCTGGAACTTCGGCCCCGACAAGGGCAGCGTCGCCACCGTCGAAACCATTGTCGGCCAACTGGCCGAGCTGTGGCCGACTGCGGTGCGCTGGTCGGTCGATACCCAGGTGCAACCCCATGAAGCCGGGTTGCTGGCGCTCGATTCAAGCAAGGCGCGCCTGGAACTGGGCTGGACGCCGCGCTGGTCGTTAGCCACCACCCTCGAACGCACGATGGCCTGGAACCTCGCCTGGCAAAACGGCGAAGACATGCACACCTTTACCCGCAAGCAGATTGCGGACTACCAAGGCGATACCCATGAGTGAAAGTACTGCGGATCAGTTGCGCCAACAAATTGTCGAGTTGGTTGGGCGTTATGCGCAGCTGGAGCTGGCCCCCAAAGTCTTTGTCGCCGGCCAGAGCCCTGTGCCGCCTGCGGGCAAGGTGATCGGCGCAGGTGAACTGCAGACGATGACCGAAGCGGTGCTGGATGGCTGGTTGACCACCGGGCGCTTCAACGACGCCTTCGAAAAACGCCTGGCCAAATACCTGGGCCGACGTTGCGTGCTGACCACCAACTCGGGTTCGTCGGCCAATCTGATCGCGTTCTCCGCGTTGACTTCGCCCCGGCTGGGCGATCGTGCGATCAAGCCTGGCGACGAAGTGATTGGCGTCGCGGCGGGTTTCCCGACCACCGTTAACCCGATTTTGCAGTTCGGTGCGGTGCCGGTGTTCGTCGATATCGAACTGCCGCACTACAACATAGACCCGAGCAAGATCGAAGCCGCCATTGGCCCCAAAACCAAGGCGATCATGCTCGCGCACACCTTGGGTAATCCTTATGACCTGAAGGTCATCCGGGCGCTGTGCGACAAGTACAATCTGTGGCTGATCGAGGACTGTTGCGATGCTCTCGGTTCGACCTACGACGGTCAACTGGTCGGCACTTTCGGCGACATCGGTACCCTGAGCTTTTACCCGGCGCACCACATCACCATGGGCGAGGGCGGCGCGGTCTTCACCAACAGCCCATTGCTCAGCCGCATCATGGAATCGTTCCGTGACTGGGGCCGCGACTGCTATTGCGCGCCCGGCCAGGACAACACTTGCAAACAGCGTTTCTGCAAGCAGATGGGGCAGTTGCCGGAAGGCTACGACCACAAGTACACCTATTCGCACCTCGGCTATAACCTGAAAATTACCGACATGCAGGCCGCCTGTGCCCTGGCGCAGATGGATCGGCTGGAGGACTTTACCGAGGCACGCAAACGCAATTTCCGCTGGCTCAGCGAGCGTCTGGCGAATTGCGCCGACTACTTGATCCTGCCGCAGGCTACCGCCAACAGCGACCCTTCGTGGTTCGGTTTTCCGGTGACCCTGCGCGACGGTTGCGGCATCAATCGCGTTGAATTGCTGCAGTTTCTCGACAGCCAGGGCATCGGCACACGTCTACTGTTCGCCGGCAATCTGGTGCGTCAGCCGTACATGCTCGGGCGCAATTTCCGCGTCAGCGGCGAGCTGACCGTCACCGACAAAATCATGCACGACACGTTCTGGATTGGTGTGTGGCCGGGCCTCGGTGAAGAGCACCTTGGCCATGTCGCACGCTGCCTTGAGCAGTTTTTCGGGTTGCCACGCTGATGCGCGCCTACATCCTTTGCGGTGGTTTTGGCACTCGTTTGAGCGCCGTGCTCCAGGGCTCGCAAAAAGCCGTGGTCGACATTCATGGCCGACCATTCCTCGCACTGGTGCTGGCGCAACTCAAGCAGGCCGGTATCAGCGACGCGGTGCTGTGCGCGCATTACCGTGCCGATCAGTTGGCCGAGCTGTTGCCGACGTTGTCGGCCGAGTCGGGTCTGGCCTTGGCGCTGGTGGTCGAAGAGCAACCGATGGGCACGGGCGGCGCTGTATTGCAGGCGCTGCGCGAAATGCCGCCGGGTGGCCGTTATCTGGTGCTCAACGCCGATACCTGGCTCGATCACTCGGCCTATCACCTGGCGATGAATGCGACAGAGGATGTGCTGGTTGGCGTCAAAGTCGAAGACCGCTCGCGTTACGGCAGCCTGAGCTGCTCGGACAGCTTGCAGTTGCTCGCGCTGAACGAGAAGGGCGTTGGCGGGCCTGGCCTGGTGAATGCGGGTGTCTACGGCTTTGCCGTCGATTCGCTGGACGGGTTTGCGCTGCAGGCCTGTTCGATGGAGCAGGACATCTTGCCGCAACTGATTGCCCGTCAATCGTTGAAGGTCGGCGAATACTCGGGCCCCTTCATTGATATTGGAACGCCGGACTCCCTGAGTGCATTCAAGTCGGGCTTTCAAGAGGTCGCGAGCGCATGAATCAGTTGGTAAGAAGCCAGACGATTTACACCCATCAGACCATTCTCGATGCCGTTGAATGCATTGAGTCAGGCGCGCTGCAAATCGTTTTTGTGGTGGATGATGAACGGCGACTGGCCGGCGTATTGACCAACGGTGATTTGCGCCGTTACCTGCTGCAAGGCGGCGCGACGACTGTGCCGGTCACAGAGTGCATGAACACCGACTATCGCTCGGTGAAGCTCGGCGCGGCGCGCGAGGAAATGCTCAAGATTTTCGATCTGAGCTACAACGCGATCCCGGTGGTCGATGTCGATGGCTTTCTGGTCGACGTGGTCACGCCTGCGCGGCTGGCAGCCAATCAGGAAGTGCCGGTATTGGCACGAGCTCGGGCACCGGTGCGCATGAGTTTCAGCGGCGGTGGTTCCGACCTCACGTATTACTTCGTGGAAAACCCGGCAGCGGTGCTTAGTTGCACGGTCGGCCTGTATTCCCATGCCACGCTGATTCCGCGTGCCGACAGCGTCATCCGGATTTTTTCCGAAGACCTCGGCACCGAAGAGCATTACGCCTCCATCGCAGACCTGCTGGTGCATGGCGACAAAGGTTTGCTGGCGACCATCGTCTCAGTAATCCAGCCCAACTACGGACTGGATCTTTATATCCGTTCCGACTTTCCCGTAGGTTCCGGCCTGGGAGGCTCGTCGGCCGTTACAACTGCAGTCATCGCTGCATTCAACGAGTTGCGCCGCGATCGCTGGAGCACCTACGAAGTGGCCGAGCTGGCATTTCAGTCCGAGCGGTTATGCTTCGGCATCGCGGGTGGCTGGCAGGATCAGTACGCATCGGCCTTCGGTGGTTTCAACCTGATCGAGTTCAAGGAAGGTCGAAATCTGGTGCACCCGATTCGACTGGAAGATTCGATCTGCAACGAGCTTGAAGAGTGTCTGGTGCTCTGTGATACACGCATCTCCCATGACTCCGGCAAGCTGCATGAGCAGCAGCGCGAAGAGATGGAAAGCAAAAATGCCCAGGGCCTGCTCATCACCGAAAGCGTGGCGCTGTGCCGCCACATGCACCACCATCTGATTCGCGGCGAACTGCATGATTTCGGCCGTTGCCTGCATCAGGGCTGGATGCTCAAACGACAGTTTTCCCGCGCCGTCAGCGATGGCGTGCTCGACCAGATTTACGACAGCGCGCTGGCCGCAGGCGCGCTTGGCGGCAAATTACTTGGCGCCGGAGGCGGGGGCTTCTTCCTGTTCTTCGTGCAGCCCCAGCATCGCCAGGCCGTGACCGCAAAGGTCCGCGAGCTTGGCTGCCGAACCACTGATTTCCGTTTCGAATCCAACGGTGTCACTTCCTGGCGGACCAAAATTCAATGAATGAGCAAATTTTCAGCATCGATGGTGTTGTCATCGGTGGCGACCACATCTTCGTCATTGCCGAAGTGGGTAACAACCACAACGGCTCGGTAGAACTGGCAAAAAAACTGGTCGATGCGTCGATCATGGCCGGGGCCGATTGTGTGAAGTTCCAGTTGCGCAACCGTGAAGCGCTCTATCGCCGCAAGGCCGATGGTTCGCGGGCCGAGGATCTGGGTGTCGAGTACATCCAGGACCTGCTCGACAAGGTCGAACTGACCGTTGATGAGCACCTGCAAATCCGTCAGTACTGCGCGCAAAAAGGTATCAGCTACATCTGCACGCCATGGGATGAGCCGAGCGTCGAAGTGCTCGCCGATTTTGACGTGCCGGCGCTGAAGATCGCCTCGGCGGACCTGTGCAACCCGTACCTGATTGCCAAGGCTGCGAAGCTGGGCAAACCGTTGATTCTGTCGACGGGCATGTCGCTGGAGCATGAAATCGTCCGCGCCATCGAGCAGTTGAACGGTTTGGGCGTGCCATTCGCCTTGCTGCATTGCAACAGCACTTACCCGGCGCCGGAAA
Source organism: Pseudomonas sp. FW305-20 (assembly GCF_058788075.1). NCBI lineage: Bacteria > Pseudomonadati > Pseudomonadota > Gammaproteobacteria > Pseudomonadales > Pseudomonadaceae > Pseudomonas > Pseudomonas sp. FW305-20. Next base: position 63,473 of record NZ_JBYTAJ010000015.1, read on the forward strand.
CCGATATTCAACTCGGTTACCTGGCGCGTTTGCGTGAGCTGCACGGCCTGATCGGTTACTCCGGTCATGAGCGTGGCACTGCGATTAGCATTGCCGCTGTGGCATTGGGCGCCAAGTTGATCGAGCGTCACATTACCCTCGACCGTGGCATGGAAGGGCCGGACCACCTGGCCAGCCTGGAGCCGGAAGAGTTCCGTCAACTGGTCGAAGGCATTCGACAGGTCGAGAAGGCATTGCCATGGACCGGCCCGGGCCGCCACGCCAGCCAGGGTGAATTGCTCAACCGCGAGAACCTCGGCAAGAGTGTGATCGCCGCCCGAGCCATCGAGCCCGGTGAAGTGTTCGAACAGAACATGCTGCGCGTGGCCAGTCCGGGCCAGGGGCTGCCGCCGTATCGCCTGATCGATCTGCTCGGCAAGAAGGCCGGGCGCGCAATCCCGCAAGGCGACTTCCTGTTCGACAGCGATCTGTCCGAGCAAGCCGAAGTGCGCCGTGAATTTGCCATGCCGATTCTTTGGGGTGTGCCGGTGCGGTATCACGATTTCCTGCAATACGAGCAGTGGATCAAACCGGACCTGTTCGAATTCCATTTGTCCTACCGTGACTTGAGCGTGGCGCCGCAGGCGTATTTGCGTCAGGTCGAGTGTTCGCGTCTGGTCGTGCATGCCCCGGAGCTTTTCGAGAACAGCGAGCTGCTGGACCTGGTGGCCGATGATCTGGAATACCGCCAGCGCTCGATTGCCAACCTGCAACGAGTGGTCGATGCCACCCTGCAAATCGCCGAGTTCTTCCCGAACGCCGACTCGCTGCTGATCGTCGCGAACATCGGTGGCTTCTCGGCCGACGAACCTTTCCCGGTCAGTCAGCGTGCAGAGCTGTACCGACGCTTCCAGGAATCCTGTGCGCAGGTCGACTTCGGTCGCACCGAGCTGATTCCGCAAAACATGGCGCCTTTCCCGTGGCACTTCGGCGGGCAACGTCACCAGAACATTTTCATGATGCCGCAGGAGTTGGCCGAACAAGCCAAAGCCCTGAACCTGCGCCTGTGCCTGGACCTCTCGCACCTGCAAATGGCCTGCTTCCATTTCGGCCTGGACTTCCAGGCGGCACTGGCGCTGCTGCTGCCGCACTCGGCGCACCTGCACGTGGCCGATGCCAAGGGCAGCAACGGCGAGGGCGTGATCATGGGCACCGGTGATGTGGACTGGCCAGCGACGTGGGCGCAGCTCAAGGCGTATCCGCAAGTGAGCTTTATTCCCGAAGTGTGGCAAGGCCACAAAGATCACGGTGCCGGGTTCTGGTCGGCGCTGGATTTTCTCAATTCACTCAACGTAGGTTCGTCCAATGACTGATCAATCTCTCTCCGCGCGCCTGGATCGTTTGTTGAGCGAACCTCTGGAAGCGATTCGCCAACGCCAACAGAACACTCTGTTGAACGTCCTTGGTGATTTTGAGCAGCCGTTTGTCTTGTTCGGTGCCGGGCATCTAGGTAAAAAAGTGGCTTCGATGCTGCTGGAAATGGGCCTCAAACCCAAGGCCTTCATCGATAACAATCCTGCGCTCTGGGGACGCTCGGTGCTGGGTATCGAGGTGTTGAGCCCGGCGCACCTGGCCGAACGCGAAGCCGGTCATCTACCTGCCATCATCACCACCATCTGGTGTGGTGAGGCCAGCGATCGAATGATTGATCGACTGGCACCATTGCATGCACTGGGTTTCGAGCGCATTGCGTTATTCGGTCATCTGGCCTGGCGCTTTCCGGAGAAATTCCTCCCGCATTACAGTCTTGACCTGCCGGAAAAAGTCATCGGTGAAGCCGTGCACATTCGCCAGGCGTTCAACCTGCTGAGCGATGACGAATCGAAGGCCCTGTTTGTCGATCACGTCGAATGGCGCCTGTTTCTCGACTACGATTTGCTGCCTCCGGCCTCGCCGCTGGAGATCTACTTCAACGATCGCTTCGTCAACGCCAACGATGAGGAAGTGGTTTACGACATCGGCGCATTCAACGGCGATTCGATTCACGGTTATATCCAGAGCGGCCGCAAATATCGCGAGATCCACTCTTTCGAGCCGTCGCCAAACAACTATGCCGACCTCAAGGACACCATCGCGCAACTGTCCGGCGAATACACCGGCCTGCACGCGCACGCGATGGCGGTAGGTGACAGCGTCGGCGAGATTCTGATCGAGACCGGCAATGGTCCGGCTTCCCGTGTCGGCATGGGCACCGAGTCGGTGCGCATGAGCACGCTGGATGAACTGGGCAAAGAGATCCTTCCTGCGACGTTTATCAAGATCGATATCGAAGGCTTCGAGCCGCAGTGCCTGGAAGGTGGTCGCCAACTCATCAGCGAGGCGCATCCGGTATTGGCGGTTTGTGTTTACCACGAGCAGGCGCACCTGTGGAGCATCCTGCTGCAATTGCATGAGTACTACGACGGTTATCACTTCAGCCTGTGCCCACACCTCGCCGAAGGATGGGATCTGGTGCTGTACGCCGTACCGGCCGATCGCGTCTCTCATCACTAATTCATTTTTCAGGCGGTTTCCATGCGTGTTGCAGACTACGTCTTCGAGTTTATTGCCCGCCAAGGCGTCGGGCATGTGTTTTTCCTGCCGGGCGGAGGTGCCATGCACCTCAACAATGCGTTGTTCCGTCAGCCGCAGTTGCAAGCGATCAGCATGCTTCATGAGCAGGGTGCCGCGATTGCCGCCGAAGGCTACGCGCGCACCTCGGGCCGCTTTGGCGCCTGTCTGGTCACTTCCGGGCCTGGCGCTACCAATGCAATGACCGGCCTGGCCGGTGCCTGGTTCGAATCGACACCGGTGATGTACCTCTCCGGTCAGGTTAAGCGTGCCGACCTCAAGGGCAATAGCGGTCTGCGTCAACTGGGCACTCAGGAGCTGGACATCGTCAGCGTGGTCACGCCGATCAGCAAGTACGCAGTGTGTGTGCTTGACCCGCAGCAGATTCGTTACGAGCTGGAAAAGGCGTTGTGCGTGATGATGAGCGGCCGTAAAGGCCCAGTCTGGATCGACATTCCGCTGGACGTTCAGGCCACCGAAATCGACCCCGGTCAGTTGGCCGGTTACGCCCCCGATCAAGATGCGCAACCGGCGCTGCCGGATGCCGGCACGTTGCGTGATCTGGCAGTGCGATTGCAACAGGCACAGCGCCCGGTGCTGCTGGTTGGCAACGGCGTTCACGGCGCCGGTGCACAAGAGGCGATGCGTGCGCTGATCGAGCGCTTGGGCATCCCGACGATGACCACGTGGATCGGCGCCGATCTGCTGGAGTACAGCCATCCGCTGTACTTCGGTCGCTGTGGCACTGTGGCCTCGCGCGGAGCCAACTTCACTGTGCAAAACGCTGATCTGGTGATTGCCATCGGCTGCCGTATGGACTTCTCCATCACCGGTTTCGATCGCTCGCAATTCGCCCGTGCCGCCGAAGTGGTGGTGGTCGATATCGACCCGGCGGAAATCGCCAAACTCGGCGACATGCCTGATCAGGCGTTCGTCTGCGACGCCGGTGATTTTATCGCTGGACTGATGCGAAACACCGAACAGAAAACCTTTGATTTCACACCGTGGCGCGAACGCTGCACCGACTGGAAAAACCGTTACCCGGTGGTTCTGCCGGAGTACCACGATAAACAGGGATTCGTGAACAGCTACGTGTTCACCGAAATGCTCTGTGATGCACTGCTCGAAACCGACATGATCATCCCTGGCAGTTCCGGAGCGTCGATCGATACGTTCTGGATCTCGGCGAAACTCAAACGCGGTCAACGCGCGGTAGCCACTGGCGGCCTCGGTTCGATGGGTTACGGTTTGCCTGCGTCGATTGGCGGCTGCATTGGCAGTGGCGGCCGACGCACCATCTCGGTCGATGGCGACGGTGGGTTCGTGATGAACATCCAGGAACTGGAAGTTGTCCGCCGTCTGCAACTGCCGATCAAGTACTTCGTGCTGAACAACAACGGCTATGCCTCGATCCGCGCTTCGCAATCGGGTTATTTCAAACAGACCATCGGTTGCGATCCGGTCTCCGGTCTGACGCTGCCGGACATCGGTGCGCTGGCCGAGGCGTTCGGTTTGCCGGTGCTGCGGGTCAGCGAGCAATCGACTCTGCAGGACGTGATCAACCAGGCCCTGGCGATGCCGGGGCCGGTGGTCTGTGAAGTGATGGTCGAGCCTGATCAGGCCATCGGGCCACGGATCACTTCGCGTATCGGCCAGAACGGCCAAATGGTCTCCAGCCCGCTGGAAGACCTGTTCCCGTTCCTCGATCGCGACGAACTGAAGGCCAACATGCTGATTCCACTGGTGGGGGAATGAGCATGACTGCTGACTATCTGAAGCAGTACGCCGACGCGGGTCTGTACACGATGCAAGGGCGTCTGCTGCCACCGCAGGATGGGCGTTTCCAGTCCTTCCCTCGGGGGCAATGGCGTGAAGAAATCGAACTCACGGCGCAGGCAGGCTTGCGCGGTATCGAGTGGATTTACGATTTGTACGGTGAGGGTGCCAACCCGCTGGAAACACCTGCGGGGCGGGCTGATCTGAAAGAGTGCCTGGCCGGTTACGGCGTGTCTGTTGTTTCTATTTGCGCCGATTACTTCATGGATTGTCCGTTGCTGCGTTGCACCGACGAAGAACTGGCCTCGCGCCTGGAACGACTAGAGTGGCTGATCGGCATTTGCCCGCAATTGGGTATCGGTCGCGTCGTGCTGCCATTCGTGGACAACTCGCGCATCGGCTCACTTGAAGAGCATGCGAAAGTCATCGGTTATCTGCGGCAGGTGCTGCCTTCGGCAGAAGCAAACTCGGTGGAGCTGCACCTGGAAACGGATCTGGCGCCTGAGCCGTTCAAGCAATTGCTGCTGGCCATTGATCATCCGTTGGTCAAGGTCAATTACGATGCCGGCAACAGTGCTTCGCTGGGTTATGCGCCGGCTGACGAATTCGCCGCCTATGGCGAGCGGGTCGGCAGTTTTCACATCAAGGATCGCCGCCAAGGCAGCACCACCGTACCGCTGGGGCAGGGCGACGCCGATTTTGCCAGCTTGCGCGAACAGCTGATCCGCTTCGATTATCAGGGTGACTTCGTCCTCCAGGTCGCGCGTGGCGTGGCCGGTGAAGAACCGGTCTGGTTGCGGGAAATGAGTGAGCTGTCAGCCGAATGGCTGCGCGGTAACCGTCTGGTTTGAAATAGTTGAGGTCATTGTGCGGATTTTATTTTGCGGGTTGGGCGGCATCGGGCAACGGCATTTACGCAACTTGCGTAAGTTGTTGGGGCATTCGCTGGAAGTGCATGCGTATCGGGTTCGCGGTCAACGAATCAAGTTGCAGGACAACCTGACTGTCGAGCAGGGCGCCGATCTGGAAGCCGATTACGGTGTGATCGTTCATCACGACCTCGATAGCGCATTGGCCCAAAATCCTCAAGCGGTGTTCATCTGCAACCCCAACGCCTTGCACGTACCGATTGCCCTGGCTTGTGCCCGAGCCGGCGTGGCGGTGTTCATGGAGAAGCCGCTGGCCAGTGACCTGGAGGGTATTGAAGAGCTGCTGGCGCTGGTCAAGCAGAAGCAATTGCTGTTCTACGTCGGCTACAACTTCCGTTTTCATCCCGGCTTGCAACGGCTCAAGTCGCTTCTGGACGAAGGGCATTTCGGCAATATCATTCGCGTCAGCGCCGAGATCGGTGAATACCTGCCGAACTGGCACAAGTACGAAGACTACCGGCAGATGTATGCCGCCCGGGCCGATCAGGGCGGTGGGGTGATTCTGTCGCAGATCCACGAAATGGACTTGATCTACTGGCTGTTCGGTTTGCCTGACAACATCCTTTGTGTCGGCGGACAACTGAGCAATCTGGAAATCGACGTCGAAGACACTGCAACCTCGCTGATGCAATACCGCGGCGAGCAGGGCAGCTTCCCGATTCATCTGCACCAGGATTTCGTCCAGCGTCCACCGGTCCGCACGTTCAAGATCATTGGCGACGGTGGCAGCGCCGTGATGGACCTGATCAATACGCAGCTGACGGTGTACACCGCCACAGGCGAAGTCGCCGAAAGCTCGAACTTCCCTGATTTTGTACGCAACGAGATGTTCCTGAATCAGGCGCGACACTTCCTGGATTGCCTCCAGGGCAACGCCCGGCCGAAGGTCACCCTGTTTGATGGCCTGCAAAGCTTGCGCCTTGCTCTGGCGGCTCGTGAGTCCTTGAAGAAAGGCGTGCAGATCAATCTGGACGAGGTCACGGTCAATGGCTGATCACAACGCGATGAAGCAACTGTTCGACCTCTCCGGTCGGGTCGCGATCATCACCGGTGGCGGCGGCTTGCTGGGTTATCAGCATGCCGCCGCAATTGCCGGATTGGGGGCAGTGCCCATTCTGCTCGATGTGAGCGAAGAAGGACTGGCACGTAGCCGCAATCGGCTGCTTGAGGAAACGGGCGTCACGGCGCAGACCTTTGTAGCCGACATCACGGACCTCAAGTCGCTGCAATCGGTATGCGATCAGGTCATCGCCGATCATGGCCGGATCGATATTCTGATCAACAATGCCGCACGCAATCCCAAGGTTGAAGACGCCGACGGCAAGAACTTTTCCCGGCTCGAAGACTTCCCCTGGGAACAGTGGCAGCAGGATCTGGACGCGGGGCTGGGCGGCGCGTTCAACTGCGCCAAGGTATTCGGCAAGCAGATGGCCCTGCAAAAGAAGGGTGTGATCATCAACATCGCCTCGGACCTTGGCGTCATTGCGCCCGATCAGCGCCTGTATCGGATTGACGGTCGTGAGGACGATCAGCAGCCGGTCAAACCGGTGACGTACTCGGTGGTCAAGCATGGTTTGATCGGCCTGACCAAATACCTTGCGACGTATTGGTGCGAACAGGGCGTGCGCTGTAATGCGCTGTCGCCGGGCGGCGTCTATGCCGGCCAGGACGATGTGTTTGTCAGCAAGCTGACCAGCCTGATCCCGCTGGGTCGCATGGCCCACGCAGATGAGTATCGCGGTGCAATCGCATTCCTGTGTGCCGATGCCTCTCTCTACATGAATGGCTGCAACCTGGTAATGGACGGCGGCCGCAGCGTTTGGTGATGGCCGGCGTGTGGTGTGTTCTGCTGAAATTTTGAATCTGTTTTTGTTTCGAGGTTGTATTCATGGCTATAGACCGGGTCGCCCAGCATTGTATTTGCTGCGCCAGTACTCATCTCGACAGATCGCCTGCGGTACTGATGCCTTTCGTGGCCAGCCGGGTGTTTGGCCATGAACCTGTCAGCATTACGCCCGAGTGGGGGTTGAGGGATCTGCAGCCAGGCATGGCCTATACGTTGTGCACGTCGCTCCAGTGCCAGGCGTGCGGGGTGCTGTTTCTCGATTACCGTTTCTCTGACCGGGAAATGATGCAGCTGTATCACGGTTACCGTGATGAGGCCTATACACTTGAGCGCGAGCGTTTCGAACCCGGGTATGCCGCTGCAAACCAGCATTATCAGGGGCGGGCCGATTACGTTCGCGACGTCGAAGCCTGGCTTGAGCCACGAGTGACGTCTAACCCCCGGGTCCTTGATTGGGGGGGAGACAGCGGGATTAATTCGCCGTTTCTAGGTCGAAGCAGTCGGACCCACATATTCGATATCTCTTCGGTGGAAACGGTCGACGGTGCACAAGCGGTTGATCGCGCTGCGATAAAAACCAATAGCTATGACCTGGTGGTATGCAGTCAGGTACTGGAACACGTATCGGATCCCCATGAACTGCTGGTGCAAATCGCCGAGTGCCTGGACGACGACACGTTGTTGTACCTCGAAGTCCCGCGCGAAGCGTTGATGCGCGAGCATCCTGATCGCAAGGACCTGGCCGGGCTCAAGCGGCACTGGCACGAACATATCAATTTCTATACCGAAGAATCGCTCAGGGCGCTGGTCTTACGCGCGGGGCTGCTGGTGCAGGAATGCATGACGCTGGACATTGATTTGGGCTGGCGCAAAAGCAGTATTTTTGGATTGACCGCACGGCGCGCCCGATCATGAGAGTGACATTAGCGTCACAGGTCGTGGCCGACGATGTGCAGCGTGTTATCCGGCATCTGCACGGTTACGAAGAACTCGCCGGCAAACATTTGCTGATCACCGGCAGCACCGGTTTTTTTGGCAAGTGGCTGCTCGCGCTGCTGGCACTGTTGAACAGAAACGGCGCTGCTATAAGCGTGACCGCGATGTCCCGTTCTCCGGAGACGTTCCTGGCTCAATATCCCGAGTATCGCAACACGGGATGGATCAACTGGTTGAAGGGCGATGTGCAATCGCCGATCAATCTGCAGGCAGGGCGTCCGGTCGATCTCGTTCTGCATGCGGCCACCGACACGCTGGCCGGCGCCCACGCGAATCCGCTGAGCATCTTCGATACGATTTTGAATGGCGCGCGCAATGTGCTGGACATTGCCGTGCGCACGGGCGCCAGGCGCGTACTGTTTACCGGTACGGGCGCGCAATATGGACCGCTTCAGTACGGTCAGCCAGTGCTTGAGGCCAGTGCGTCGGCCTGCAACAGCACACTGGCGAGCAGCGCCTATGCAGAGGCCAAGCGTGCGCAGGAAACCCTCGCCGCGCTGTATGCCGAGCGCTATGGCATGGAAGTGGTTTTGACCCGCTGCTTCGCTTTCTCAGGACCGGGGATCGCCCTGGATGCCCACTTTGCTATCGGCAATTTCGTCCGGGACGCGCTGTGGAATGACGAGCTGGTGTTGCAATCGAGCGGGCAAGCCGTGCGCAGTTACCTGCACGGTGCCGATCTGGCTGTCTGGTTGTTGACGCTGCTGGTTCGCGGCGAAGCAGGGCAGGCTTATAACGTCGGCTCGGACAAGGCATTGAGCATTGCCGAGCTGGCCCACACCGTGATGGCCCGGACCGCTCCGGAAAAATCCGTCAGGGTGCTCGGGCAAAACGGCGACCCCAGGACCCAATCCTATTACGTTCCCGACATCCGCAAGGCCCGCGATCTGGGGCTGGATGACTGGACTTCGCTAGACGAGTCCATCGACAGCATGGTGCGTTGGGTCTGCGAGCACCAGCGTTGCGCCCACTAATCAATTGGCAGGCCTATACATTTCAGATTTCGTCAGGAGTGCAGCAGTGACGCGTTCATTATTTTCCAAGCGGCCTAGCCCTTATTACCTGCTTGCCCCGGACTTCCGGCGTAATTCTGCCGGTATTCGTGTGATGCACATGCTGTGCGATGCATTGATGCGCTCCGGGTATGAAGCTTACGTCACAGCCAATGTCCTGAGCCCTGGTTTGATGACGCCTCGCCTGACCAATGATGTGATCAAGACCCATCAGACTCAGGGCGTGGAACCCATTGTGGTCTATCCCGAAGTCGTGTCAGGCAACCCTTTGGCCGGCAATGTCGTGGCCAGGTACTTGCTGAATCGCCCCGGTTTTCTGTCCCGGGGCGTGACCGCAGAAAGTTTCGGCAAGGATGACCTTATCTTCGCCTACACCAAGGATCTGCAATTACCCGACAGACCGGCCGACCGGGTGATGTTTATGCCGCCGTTCGACCGCAGCATTTTCTGCTTGCCCCAAGACCCCGCAAAACGGGTGCCTGGCAAGGTATGTTACTACCGGGGCCGAAGCGCCCAGTCGCACATCGATCCTGCAATCCTGGGTGATAACCCGATAGAAATAACGCCGCACTTCCCCAACACCTGGGAAGGCCTGGCGGATGTCTTTCAGCAGTGCGAGTATTTTTACTGCGCAGAATCGTCGGCGCTGGCGGGAGAGGCGGCGCTGTGTGGTTGCATCAGTGTCCTGTTGTCCAGCGAATGGGCACCTCAGGTGATCGGCAAGAGTGAAACGCAGGGATTCGGCCTGGCCCACGGCAACGACCCTGAGCAAATTGAAGAGGCACGCCGCACATTGCCGTTGCTGCTCGAGCGGATTGTCCAGCAGGAGCAAGAATTCTGGCCCGCCCTGGACAACTTCATCGACATCACCCAAGCCGCCACCCGCGAGTATCAGGAAGCGCGCAAGGGTGGGGCAGGGACGCTTTGGCTGGCGCCACGTGTGCTGACGAATGTCGAGCGCGGCATCGCCAAGGCTTATTTGCGCGACAAAATGATCCCTGCCCTTGAGTTAGTAGTGTTCGACTTCCTTGGTCAGCCGGACAAGTTGAACAGAACCCTGAACAGTATCAATGCGCTGGACGGCTTGTACGCTTCGATCCAGATCTGTGTGATGGGTGTCGACGTGTCGAAGGTGGCGCCGCAGGTCAATCTTGATGCGGTAAAGATTCCAGCGGTCGATTACATGGAATGCATCAATCACCGACTGTTCGACTCCGGTGCCGAGTGGTTCATGTGTTTGAATGCCGGCGACGAACTGACATCCAGCGGCTTCCTGGTCACCGCGCTGGACCTGACCGGTTCACCCGATTGGCGCGCGGTTTATGCTGACGAAGTCTTGCGCTACAGCGACGGCCATTTAGAGTTGATGCTACGCCCGGACTTCAACCTTGACCTGTTGCTCAGTACGCCAGCCACATTGGCCAAGCACTGGCTGTTCCGTCGCGATGTCTGGCAGGCCATGGGTGGTTTCATCACCGATTGCCCGGACGCCTTCGAACTTGAATACATACTTCGCCTGGTCGAGAACACCGGGCTCGACAGCCTGCGGCACGTCAGTGAGCCGCTGGTGATCAGTGACATGCCATTCCTGCACGACAGAGAGCAGGAACGGGCCGTGATCGAGCATCACCTACGTGTCCGCGGTTTTGAGTCTGCGCAGGTCAACTGCCGGGTGGAGGGGCAATATGAGTTGGACTATGTTCACTCAGGCAGTCCTTTGGTCAGTATTCTGATTCTGATTGACGGGCAACTGACCCACGCCCAGCGTTGCATCGAAAGCCTGTTGGAGCAGACGACTTACAGTGCGTATGAATTGCTGTTGCTCGATCGGGGCAATGACGATCCGTCAGTGTGTGACTGGTTGTCCGGTATCGAGCAATTGGGGGCCGCGCACATTCGGGTACTGCGCTACCCGGCGGCACCTACAGTGCAAGCGATCCGCAATGATGCTGTCAGCGACGCTCAGGGAGAGTTTTTGTTGTTCCTGGATTCCACCATCGGGATCATGGGGCAATACTGGCTGCAACAGTTGTTGAATCAAGGCGTGCGACAGGAAGTGGGTTGCGTCGGGGCAAAGTTGGTGGGCGGCGATGGCAAGGTTCGGCATGCGGGGCTCCTGGCAGGTCTGGGTGGAACTGTCGGAAAAGCCTTTGAGGGCATGCCTTCCGATTCGCCTGGCTACATGCAACGTCTGCAAGTGGATCAGAACTACTCTGCACTGAGCGACCAATGCCTGATGCTGCGTCGGGAGTTGTTCCTTACGGTGGGCGGTTTCGATGAGAAACTGGCGCCTTGGGCGGACGCCGATTTGTGCTTGAAGGTTCAGCAGGCCGGCTACCTGAATGTCTGGACGCCGCGAGTGCAACTGTTGGCCGGTGACGTCGAAAGTCCGATTGCGACAGCGGAGCAGGAAGATCGTCTGTACGAGCGCTGGTTGCCGCAGTTGGCGCGCGACCGTGCCTACAACCCGAATTTCTCTTTGGCGCCAGGCCAGGCGTTCATAGTCGAGGATTCGCTGAAGTCCTGGCATCCACTGTCGAGTCACAAACTCCTGCCTCGCGTGCTCGCGCATCCTGCGGAGCAAACCGGTAACGCTCAACGCATCATCGCGCCTTTCACTGTGTTGCGTGCAGAAGGTCTGATCGAGGGGCTCGTTTCGCCCGAGCTGCTGTCTGTTGTCGATCTGCAGCGTTACGATCCTGATGTGATCGTGCTACAGCAGGTGGCGAGCGACGTGCATCTGCAGGCGATGCGTCGCATGAAAGCGTTCTCCCGTGCATTCAAGGTCTTTGAGCCGGGCGAGTACCTGCCGATCACAGAGGGCAGCCTCGCCATGTTGCACCGGGGCCTGTCGTCAATGGATAGACTGGTGGTGTCGAGCAACGTCATGGCGCAGGCTTTCGAGGGATTCTGCCCGGATATCCGTGTGGTCGAGAGCCGATTGAATCCGATTGAATGGGAAGGTCTTGTCAGCGAACGTCGTTGCTCTGACAAGCCGCGAGTCGGTTGGGCCGGTGGACTGGCAGATGTCGACGAACTGGAAATGATCGGCAACGTGATCAAAGACCTCGCTGGCGATGTGCATTGGGTCGTATTGGGTCCGTGCCCTGAAGCATTACGCCCGTTCGTTCAGGAAGTGCATAACACTGTCAATATCGCTGCTTACCCTGCGAAGCTGGCTTCGCTCAACCTTGATCTGGCGTTGGCCCCACTGGGTGACACGATGCTTAACCGCTGCAAAAGCCATCTGCGACTGCTTGAGTATGGCGTGTGCGGTTTTCCGGTGATTTGCAGCGATCTGCAACCCTATCGGAACGAGTTGAGCGTAACTCGGGTTCAGAATAGTTACGAAGCATGGGTCGAGACGATCAGGGCGCATGTGAGCGATCTGGAGGCGGCTGCGCAATTGGGTAATACCCTGCGAGATCAGGTGCGGTGTGACTGGATGTTGGCCGGCCAGAGCCTTGTGACATGGCGCAATATCTGGCTGCCGAACTGAGTCAAATGCACAGCCAGACGTGAAAAATCGCATTCATGCACTTAACGGCGTGACGCATAGGTCATAAAGTGCATCTTCACTGTATTGTGTTCCTCGGTGCGGGCGATGAGTCTGCCCCGGGAAATCAACCATTTTGATGCGCCCCTGAGCTTTTCGGGGTGAACCTAGTCGCTGTTTATGATCGGGAAGCCATGATGATTGGCATAAAAAGCATAGCGAGTTACGTGCCGGCCGCCGGCGTGGATAACTACGCTCAGGGTGCCAAATTCGCCAAGGATGAAGAGTTCATCCTGGGCAAGATCGGTTCGGCTTTCCTGCCGCGCAAAGGCGCTGAGCAGGAAACATCGGACCTGTGTGTCGAAGCTGTTAATGCATTGTTTGCTAATAATCCCGACCTCAAGCGCGAGTCTATCGATGCGCTGATCGTTGTCACCCAGAATGGTGATGAGGAAGGGCTGCCGCACACGGCTGCCATCGTTCAGGACAAGCTCGGTCTGCCAACGCATGTTGCCGCGTTCGATATTTCCCTGGGTTGCTCGGGTTACGTGTACGGCATCTACGCCATGAAAGGCTTCATGGAAGCCACAGGCTTGAAGAATGGTTTGCTGATCACCGCCGACCCTTATTCGAAGATCGTTGATCCTGAAGATCGCAACACCACTATGCTCTTCGGTGACGCGGCTACTGCGACCTGGATGGCCGAGGATGCGCCCTGGCAGTTGGGCAAGGCCAAGTTTGGTACTGACGGTTCCGGTGCCCCGCACCTGAAAGTCAGTGACGGCGTGTTCTTCATGAACGGTCGTCAGGTGTTCAACTTCGCCTTGTTGAAGGTCCCAGCGCATCTGCATGAGTTGCTGGATGAGTCGGCGTTGCAAGCCAGTGATATCGACGCGTTCTGCATTCACCAGGGCAGTGCGGCGATTGTCGATGCAGTGGCTCGGCGTTTTGAAGGCGAGCCAGAGAAGTTCATCAAGGACATGGTCGAGACCGGCAACACCGTTTCGTCGAGCATTCCTTTATTGCTGGAAAAACACGTGCTGAGTTCAACCTGGAAGCGCGTGGCGATTAGCGGTTTCGGCGTTGGCCTGTCATGGGGCTCGGCGATTCTCTATCGCGGCTGATCTCTAAAAGACTTTCAATAGCGCTACCGGCAGTCCGGTAGCGCTATTTTTTTGCCCGGAGCTTTTTTCGGCAGTTTTTTTGACGTCATTTTTTATGCGGCAAGGCCGCTAACCCCTGATTTTGTTGGGGGTGGCAGTCTGCTAGTAATTTTTTTAAAAAAAGCCCTCAAGCAACCCGCCATGACGACGATAACTATTACGAAGGTTCTCTAGGCCACACCCGGCGGTTGCCAGGGCCGGAAGCCGCAGTACCCAACCAACGAGGAATTCGTCATGGCTTTAACCGTAAACACTAACGTCACATCGTTGAACGTTCAGAAAAACCTGAACAAGGCTTCCGACTCTCTGTCGACTTCGATGACTCGCCTGTCTTCCGGTCTGAAAATCAACAGCGCCAAAGACGACGCCGCCGGCCTGCAAATTGCTACCCGCATGACCTCGCAGATCCGTGGTCAGACCATGGCGATCAAAAACGCCAACGACGGTATCTCCATCGCTCAGACCGCTGAAGGCGCGATGCAGGAACAAACCAACATTCTGCAACGTATGCGTGAACTGGCTGTTCAGTCCCGCAACGATAACAACAGCACTACCGACCGTGACGCTCTGAACAAAGAGTTCACCCAAATGTCGGCTGAACTGACCCGTATCGCCAACAGCACCAACCTGAACGGCAAGAACCTGCTCGACGGTACTGCCAGCACCATGACCTTCCAGGTCGGCTCCAACACTGGCACCTCGAACCAGATCACCCTGACTCTGAGCGCCAGCTTCGACGCAAACACCCTGGGTGTTGGCTCGGCAATCACCATCGCCGGTTCGACTTCGGCCGTTTCGGAAACCAACTTCTCGGCTGCCGTTACTGCAATCGACAAGGCTCTGGACACCATCAACGCCAGCCGTGCTGACCTCGGTGCTGCACAAAACCGTCTGACCAGCACCATCTCCAACCTGCAGAACATCAACGAAAACGCCAGTGCTGCACTGGGTCGCGTACAAGATACCGACTTCGCTGCTGAAACTGCACAGCTGACCAAGCAACAAACTCTGCAACAAGCTTCCACCGCAATTCTGGCTCAAGCCAACCAACTGCCATCCGCTGTACTGAAACTGCTTCAGTAATAGCTGGTGAGTTTTTGGCGGGGGAGTGCGCTTGTCGCGCTCTCTCGCTTTTTTGATTCAAAGAGGTGATGGACATGGATATGAGCGTGAAGCTGAACTTGTCTTATCCTGTGGCGAAGCCGGCGACGCCCGTTGCTGATGCCGCTGCGGAAAAGCCTCGAGCCGATGCTGCGCCAGTGGCATTGGTCAAGGATGAGCCAAAGGATGCGGTAAGTGAGCGGGACAAGCTGAAGATGGCCGTTCAAGAAATTGAAAAGTTCGTCCAGTCGGTCAAGCGTAACCTGGAGTTCTCTATCGATGAGCCTTCAGGCAAAGTCATCGTCAAAGTCATTGCCAGCGACTCCGGTGAGGTGATCCGTCAGATCCCCAACGAAGAAGTCCTGAAACTGGCCAATAGCTTGAATGACGCAAGCAGTCTGCTGTTCAGCGCCAAAGTCTGACAGCTGGCATGAAATTTGTTGCTATGTTCTTTTGGGCGTTGTAGTGGTCAAAAGACCGGCGAGACACTGAAGGGAGATCTACATGGCAAGTCCAATTCTACCGGGCACGGGCTTAGGCTCGGGCCTTGATACCGGTGCTATCGTCAAGGCACTGGTCAACGCTGACAAAGCGGCCAAGCAAGGTCAGATCGACCGTGGCACCACGACCAACACCGCGTCCATCTCCGGTGTCGGCACCCTGAAGTCGCTGCTCGCCACGTTCCAGGCGGCCATGAAGACGCTGGGCAATACCACTGAACCTCAGTTCACCGGTTTTGCTGCCACCTCTTCCGATCCCAAGGTCCTCACGGCTACCGCTAACAACTCCGCTGTCGCCGGCATCTACAAGATCAATGTCTCGCAGCTTGCCACGGGTTCGAAAGTCGCCACGGCTGCTTTTGATGGCGGTTCCAAGGCCTCCGTCAATGGCGGTGCTGCAGGCACTCTGGTCATCTCTCAGGGCGTGCCTGGCGGAACAGCCAAAACCTATAACCTTGACGTGCCGGCGGGCTCCACCCTCGAGTCTGTCGCCAAATCCCTGAACGACAAGTACCAGTTCAGTGGCTTCAGCGCCAACGTCGTGACCGATAACTTCGGTTCGAGACTGGTGGTGAGCTCGTCTAACACCGGTGCAGGCACCGATATTTCGCTCAGCGGTGTCGGCCTGGACGTCGATGGTTCCCAGGTGATTCCTGCGATCTCGACGAAGACCTCGGCTGGCTCAGTGGGTGCGCTCGCTGTTGACGCGAAGTTCACAGTGGACGGCCTGTCGGTCAGCAGTCCTACTAACAAGCTGGACAACACTGTCTCGGGCTTGTCGATGACGCTGCTTGCCACGGGCAATTCGCAGGTACTCGTAGCGACCAACACTGATGGCTTGAAAGCCTCGATCCAGAAATTTGTCGATGCTTACAATGCAGTGGCCAACGCGATTAGCTCGCTGACCAAGCCTTCGCTCGATGACGACGGCAACCCGACCATTCCTGCTGCGCTGACTGGCGACGCCATGCCGCGTTCGATCCTGGCGGCAATGCGCGGGCCGCTGTCCGAGGCCGGTACCGGTGACAAGCTCACTGTGCTGTCGCAGTTGGGGATCACTACCGATCAGAAGACCGGTGCGCTGAACTTCGATTCCACCAAGTTCACCTCTGCGATGAACGACAAGAAGCTCGGTGGGGAAGTACAGAATCTTTTCTCGGGTGACAACGGTCTGCTCGCGCGCATGAACAAGGCGATTTCGCCTTACACCGAAACCGGTGGAGTTCTCGATACCCGTTCTACCGCGTTGGCTAAAACCAAGAACAAACTGGCCAACGACCAGCTCGCGCTGGATCGTCGGATCGAATCCCTGACCGCTGTACTGACCAAAAAGTACAACGACATGGATACCTTGGTCGGCAAGCTGAAAGCGACTGCCAGCAACATCACTTCGATGTTTGAAGCGATGACCGCGCAGCAGAAGAACAGCTGATAACCCAGTAACGCCAAAAGCCCGGCAGCGTCGTTCAACGCTCCGGGCTTTTGTGTTTCGCGACTAAAGTTTTTTGACGCGTCGTCGATACATTGTTTATACGAACCACAGATTTTTGATGAGGTACAACATGAATCCAATGTTAGCCCTTCGCCAATACCAGAAGATTGGCGCTCAGGCGCAAACCTCCGAAGCCAGTCCTCACCGTCTCGTACAGATGCTGATGGAGGGTGGTCTCGACCGTATTGCTCAAGCCAAAGGCGCCCTGGAGCGCAAGGATATTCCCAATCGGGGCATCTTCATCGGCAAAGCCATTGGCATCATCGGTGGTTTGCGTGAAGGGCTCGATCTTGAGAACTCCCTTGAGAGCGTAGGTGAGCTGGATAACCTCTACACCTACATGATGAAGCGCCTCACCGAGGCCAATGTCAGCGCCGATCCAAAGATTCTCGACGAAGTCGCCGATCTGCTTCGCACCGTCAAAGACGGCTGGGACGCTATCGCCGCGCCGGGTCCGCAGTTTTAAGGAGATCACCATGAGTCTTGTATTGCAGCGAATCGAACAAACCCGTGAAGGCCTCGTTGGTGCTTTGGCCGAGCGAAACTGGGAAGCCATTGGTGAGTTGGACCTGGCTTGCCGTTCCTGCATGGAAGACGTCTTGAGTGAAGCTTCGGTGGACGAGGCTGCGTTGCGCGATAACCTTGAGGAGTTGTTGGGGGTGTATAAACAGCTTCTTGAGGCGGCTACGGGGGAGCGGCAAGCGATAGTTGATGAGATGTCGCAGATCCACCAAGCACAGAGCGCGGCAAAGGTTTACCATCTGTTCGGTTAAAAACCCCGGTTAATCCAAACATAGTGCGCCATAAATTTGACTGTGCACGGTTTTTTGACTTAACTAGTGGCTGCTACCAGATTTCAGGCGTCTACAGGCATAACGTGTCTGCAAGCGTCTAGCTTGCCCCCTCATTTTGGGCATTGAGTTGACTAGGGAAGTTGCTATTGCATGTGGCGTGAAACCAAAATTCTGCTGATTGATGACGATAGCGTCCGCCGCCGCGACCTGGCGGTGATTTTAAATTTTCTTGGCGAAGAAAATTTACCCTGCGGTAGCCATGACTGGCAGCAGGCTGTCGGCTCATTGTCATCAAGTCGTGAAGTAATCTGTGTCCTCATCGGGACGGTCAATGCTCCTGGTGCACTTGTGGGCTTGCTAAAGACACTCTCAACCTGGGATGAGTTCCTTCCGGTTTTGTTAATGGGCGATAATTCTTCCGTTGACTTGCCTGAAGACCAGCGTCGCCGAGTGCTTTCGACCCTCGAAATGCCACCCAGCTACAGCAAATTGCTCGACTCCCTGCACCGTGCCCAGGTCTATCGCGAGATGTACGACCAGGCCCGCGAGCGCGGCCGTCACCGTGAGCCCAATCTTTTCCGCAGTCTTGTCGGCACCAGTCGGGCGATTCAACACGTCCGTCAGATGATGCAGCAAGTCGCCGACACCGACGCCAGTGTGCTGATCCTCGGTGAGTCCGGGACCGGCAAGGAAGTGGTCGCGCGTAACCTGCACTATCACTCCAAGCGTCGTGACGCGCCGTTCGTGCCGGTCAACTGCGGGGCGATCCCGGCCGAATTGCTGGAAAGCGAACTGTTTGGCCACGAGAAGGGTGCCTTCACCGGGGCAATCACCAGCCGCGCCGGGCGTTTTGAGCTGGCCAATGGCGGCACGCTGTTCCTCGATGAAATCGGCGACATGCCGCTGCCGATGCAGGTCAAGTTGCTGCGCGTATTGCAGGAGCGCACCTTCGAGCGCGTGGGCAGCAACAAGACCCAGAGCGTCGATGTGAGGATCATCGCGGCAACCCACAAGAATCTCGAAAGCATGATCGAGGTCGGTAGCTTCCGCGAAGACTTGTACTACCGCCTGAACGTGTTCCCGATCGAAATGGCGCCTCTGCGCGAGCGTGTCGAAGACATTCCGCTGCTGATGAACGAGTTGATCTCGCGCATGGAGCACGAGAAGCGTGGTTCGATCCGTTTCAACTCGGCAGCGATCATGTCGCTGTGCCGCCACGGCTGGCCGGGCAACGTCCGTGAACTCGCCAACCTGGTGGAACGCATGGCGATCATGCATCCGTATGGGGTGATCGGCGTGGTCGAGTTGCCGAAGAAATTCCGCTATGTCGACGACGAAGATGAGCAACTGGTCGACAGCTTTCGCAGCGATCTTGAAGAGCGCGTGGCCATCAACGGTCATACTCCGGACTTCTCCGCCGGCGCCATGTTGCCGCCGGAAGGTCTGGACCTGAAGGACTACCTCGGTGGTCTGGAACAAGGGCTGATTCAGCAGGCGCTGGATGATGCCAATGGCATCGTGGCGCGCGCGGCAGAGCGACTGCGTATTCGTCGCACCACACTGGTGGAAAAGATGCGCAAGTACGGTATGAGCCGTCGTGACGGTGATGAGCAGGCGGATGATTGACGCCTGTTTTTCAAGTCCTTCATTTATAGGCGGTTTTTTTTAGGCACGGGTATTGCTACATCCCTCGCAACGTTCCGTTTAACTGACGGTCAGCCAAGCGAGAGAGCCCGATGCCCCAAGCCGCCCAGATGTCTTCTGTCCCTGACGCTCCGGGACAACCGTCGTCCGTAGAGCAGGCGAGCCGGCTTGGCCTTGAACAGGCGTTTGCACTGTTCAGCCAGATGTCGAGCCAATTGACCGATTCCTACAGCATGCTCGAAGCCCGGGTCACCGAGCTCAAGGGTGAGCTGGCGGTGGTCAGTGCCCAGCGCATGCAGGAGCTGGCGGAAAAAGAACGCCTGGCCAACCGGCTGCAAAACCTCCTTGATCTGTTGCCCGGCGGCGTCATTGTCATCGACGCCCAGGGCATCGTGCGCGAAGCCAACCCCGCTGCCTGCGAGCTGCTCGGTCTGCCCCTTGAAGGCGAACTGTGGCGTCATGTCATTGCCCGCTGCTTTGCGCCCCGTGAAGACGACGGTCACGAAATCTCGCTCAAGGACGGTCGGCGTTTGTCGATCTCCACTCGCTCGCTGGATGCCGAGCCCGGGCAGTTGGTGTTGCTCAACGACTTGACTGAAACCCGTCATCTGCAAGATCAGCTGGCCCGCCACGAACGTCTGTCGTCGCTCGGTCGCATGGTCGCGTCCTTGGCTCATCAGATTCGTACTCCCTTGTCCGCCGCCTTGCTCTACGCCAGTCATCTGACTGAGCAGGCGTTGCCGGTCGAGACCCAGCAACGTTTTGCCGGGCGCCTGAAAGAGCGCTTGCACGAACTGGAACATCAAGTTCGCGACATGCTGGTGTTTGCGCGCGGCGAGCTACCGCTGACCGATCGCGTCACGCCTAATATGCTGATGCAGTCGCTACAGGCGGCCGCATTGACCCATGTCCAGGATCTGCCGATTCGCTGGCAATGCGACAGTCATTCGGGCGAGTTGCTGTGCAATCGCGACACGCTGGTCGGGGCGATCCTGAACCTGATCGAGAACGCCATCCAGGCCAGCGCCGGCGATGTGCGTTTGAAAGTCCATTTCTATACCCGTGACAACAACCTGCGTGTCGCGGTCAGCGATAGCGGTAGTGGCATCGATACGAAGGTGCTGGCGCGTCTGGGTGAACCCTTCTTTACCACTAAAACCACCGGAACCGGCCTCGGCCTGACCGTGGTCAAGGCAGTGACGCGTGCTCATCAAGGACAATTGCAGCTGCACTCGCGGCTCGGTCGCGGCACGTGTGCGCAGGTGATCCTGCCACTTTTTTCGGGTGAAAAGCCCAGCGCTCAGGGCGCGGAGTGAAGGACATGGCAATCAAGGTTTTACTGGTCGAGGATGACCGCGCGCTACGCGAAGCACTGGCCGATACGCTGTTGCTCGCCGGTCACGATTTCAAAGCTGTCGGCTCGGCGGAAGAGGCGCTGGTAGCGGTTGGTGCCGAGGCGTTCAACCTGGTGCTGAGCGACGTCAACATGCCGGGCATGGACGGCCATCAACTGCTCGGATTGCTGCGCACTCGTCAGCCGCAGCTGCCGGTGTTGCTGATGACCGCTCACGGTGCTGTCGAGCGGGCGGTCGATGCCATGCGTCAGGGCGCGGCGGATTATCTGGTCAAGCCATTCGAGCCCAAAGCCTTGCTCGATCTGGTGGCGCGGCATGCGCTGGGCAGCCTCGGGGCGACCGAAGGCGAAGGGCCTGTAGCGTTCGAGCCGGCCAGTGCGCAATTGCTGGAATTGGCCGCACGGGTGGCGCGCAGTGATTCCACGGTGTTGATCTCCGGCGAGTCCGGAACCGGCAAGGAAGTGCTGGCGCGTTACATTCATCAGCACTCTCACCGCGCCAGTCAGCCGTTCATTGCAATCAACTGTGCAGCGATCCCGGACAACATGCTCGAAGCCACCTTGTTCGGTCACGAAAAGGGTTCGTTCACTGGCGCCATCGCAGCGCAGGCCGGCAAGTTCGAGCAGGCGGATGGCGGCACGATCCTGCTCGATGAAATCTCCGAAATGCCCCTGGGTCTGCAGGCCAAGTTGCTGCGGGTATTGCAGGAGCGCGAAGTCGAACGAGTCGGCGCACGCAAGCCGATCACGCTGGACATTCGAGTGGTCGCCACCACCAACCGAGACCTGGCCGGTGAAGTGGCTGCGGGGCGTTTTCGGGAAGACCTTTACTATCGCCTGTCGGTTTTCCCACTGGCCTGGCGTCCGTTGCGTGAACGAACCGCCGACATCCTGCCATTGGCCGAGCGCCTTCTGGCCAAGTACGTCAATAAAATGAAGCATGCCGCGGCAAAGCTGTCGCCCGAGGCCGAGGCGTGCCTGATCGGTTATCCATGGCCGGGGAATGTGCGTGAGCTGGACAACGCGATTCAGCGGGCGCTAATCCTGCAGCAGGGCGGATTGATTCAGCCTGAGGATTTCTGTCTGGCCGGGCCTGTGGCGTGCGCGCCGTTGCCGACATTGGCGCCCATGCCTGTGCGCGCAGTCGAAGTCGACGCCGAATCGGCGGGCGCCCTCGGCGATGACCTGCGGCGCCGTGAATTCCAGATGATCATCGACATCTTGCGCGCTGAGCGCGGCCGCCGCAAAGAGGCCGCCGAGCGCTTGGGCATCAGCCCGCGCACCCTGCGCTACAAGCTGGCGCAAATGCGCGACGCCGGAATGGACGTGGAAGCGTACCTGTTCGCCACCTGATCCGATTTGGGTAGCAGCTGGCGAAGCCTGCGTCCGGCTGCGCAGCAGTCGTGAAATCATCCCGCGCGGTGTTTCAGAAAGACCGCGTGTTCAGGTTTACGACTGCTGCGCAGCCGGACGCAGGCTTCGCCAGCTGCTACAGATTGCATGACGACTTGAAAAGTCTGGGCTTTTGTTTGGAGCAGCCGCGGAGCTGGCACCCTTGTTGCTAACACCTCACTACCCGCCGAGTGAGTGTCAAAAAATTGCGGGTCGCCAGAGAGAGTAGACCATGAGCCAAGGTATTGAATTTAATCGATTGATGTTGGACATGCGGTCCATGCAAATGGATGCCATGTCTGCGTCGAAATCGACTGCCGCTGTTCCTCAAATGAGTGGCAGCAGCTTTTCCGACATGCTCGGTCAGGCCGTCAATAAAGTGAACGACACCCAACAGGCGTCCAGTCAGTTGGCCAGTGCCTTCGAGATCGGCAAGAGCGGCGTCGACCTGACGGACGTGATGATCTCCTCGCAGAAGGCCAGTGTGTCTTTTCAAGCGTTGACCCAAGTACGCAACAAGCTGGTTCAGGCATACCAAGACATCATGCAGATGCCGGTTTAAGGACGATTTGAGTCATGGCAGAAGCAGCCGCCGATAATGTTCCGGCCAAGGCCACTCCAATAGACGGCAAGCCGCCGCTGTTCGGGTTGTCCTTCCTGGAAAACCTCTCCGAGATGACCATGTTGCGTCAGGTGGGCCTGTTGGTCGGCCTGGCTGCGAGCGTGGCGATTGGCTTTGCCGTGGTGTTGTGGTCCCAGCAGCCGGATTACCGGCCTCTGTACGGCAGCCTTGCCGGTATGGACGCCAAACAGGTCATGGATACCCTGGCCGCAGCCGACATTCCCTATACCGTTGAACCGAACTCCGGTGCCTTGCTGGTCAAGGCCGATGACCTGTCCCGTGCGCGAATCAAACTCGCGGGCGCTGGTGTCACTCCCAGCGATGGCAACATCGGTTTTGAAATCCTCGACAAGGACCAGGGCCTGGGCACCAGCCAGTTCATGGAAGCGACCCGTTATCGTCGCGGCCTCGAAGGCGAACTGGCTCGCACCATCTCCAGCCTGAACAACGTCAAGGGTGCCCGCGTGCACCTGGCGATTCCGAAAAGTTCGGTGTTCGTGCGTGACGAGCGCAAGCCGAGCGCTTCGATTCTGGTGGAACTGTACTCCGGCCGCTCGCTGGAGCCTGGCCAGGTACTGGCGATCATCAACCTGGTAGCCACCAGCGTTCCCGAACTCAGCAAATCCCAGATCACGGTTGTCGACCAGAAAGGCAACCTGCTGTCGGATCAGGCGGAGAATTCCGAGCTGACCATGGCCGGCAAGCAATTCGATTACAGCCGTCGCATGGAAAGCATGCTGACTCAGCGCGTGCATAACATTCTGCAACCGGTGCTGGGCAACGATCGCTATAAAGCCGAAGTCTCGGCCGATGTGGATTTCAGCGCTGTCGAGTCGACCTCTGAGCAATTCAACCCGGATCAACCGGCGTTGCGCAGCGAGCAGTCGGTCAACGAACAACGTACCGCCAGCAATGGCCCGCAAGGTGTGCCGGGTGCCCTGAGCAACCAGCCGCCCGCGCCGGCTTCCGCACCGCAAACCACCGGTGGCGCTACCGCGTCGGCCGGCATGGTGCAGCCAGGCCAGCCACTGCTGGATGCCAACGGTCAGCAAATCATGGACCCGGCCACCGGCCAGCCGATGCTGGCTCCGTACCCGGCGGACAAGCGCCAGCAGTCCACCAAGAACTTCGAACTCGACCGTTCCATCAGCCATACCAAACAACAGCAGGGCCGTTTGAATCGCCTGTCGGTGTCGGTGGTGGTGGATGACCAGGTCAAGATCAACGCGGCCAATGGCGAAACCACCCGTGCGCCATGGACCGCCGATGAATTGGCGCGCTTCACGCGTCTGGTACAGGACGCCGTCGGCTTCGACGCCAGCCGTGGCGACAGCGTCAGCGTGATCAACATGCCGTTCTCCGCCGAGCGCGGTGAAGTGATTGCCGAAATTCCGTTCTACTCCCAGCCTTGGTTCTGGGACATCGTCAAGCAAGTGCTGGGTGTCTTGTTCATCCTGGTGCTGGTGTTCGGTGTGCTGCGTCCGGTGCTCAACAACATCACCGGCGGCGGCAAAGACAAACATCTGGGCATCGGCAGCGACGTCGAGTTGGGTGGCATGGGCGACCTGGACGGCGAACTGGCCAACGACCGCGTCAGCCTCGGTGGCCCGACCAGCATTCTGCTGCCGAGCCCGAGCGAAGGCTATGACGCACAGTTGAACGCAATCAAGAGTCTGGTGGCAGAAGATCCGGGTCGCGTGGCCCAGGTCGTGAAAGAGTGGATTAACGCAGATGAGTGATAACCGAGCCGTTGCCGCCAAACTGACCAAGGTCGACAAAGCCGCGATTCTGCTGCTGTCCCTGGGTTCCACCGATGCTGCCCAAGTGCTGCGCCACATGGGGCCCAAAGAGGTCCAGCGTGTGGGCGTGGCCATGGCCCAAATGGGTAACGTGCACCGCGAGCAGGTCGAGCAGGTGATGAGCGAGTTCGTCGACATCGTCGGCGACCAGACCAGCCTCGGCGTCGGCTCCGATGACTACGTGCGCAAAATGCTCACCCAGGCCCTGGGCGAAGACAAGGCCAACGGCCTGATCGACCGCATCCTGCTGGGCGGCAACACCAGTGGCCTCGACAGCCTGAAGTGGATGGAACCGCGCGCCGTCGCCGACGTGATCCGTTACGAGCACCCGCAGATCCAGGCAATCGTGGTCGCATATCTCGACCCGGATCAGGCCGGTGAAGTGCTGGGCAACTTCGACCATAAGGTCCGGTTGGACATCATCCTGCGGGTGTCTTCCTTGAACACCGTGCAACCGGCAGCCCTGAAAGAACTCAACCAGATTCTCGAGAAGCAGTTCTCCGGCAACTCGAATGCTTCGCGCACCACCCTGGGTGGTATCAAGCGTGCGGCGGATATCATGAACTTCCTCGACAGCTCGATCGAAGGTCAGCTGATGGACTCGATCCGCGAAGTCGACGAAGACCTGTCCGGTCAGATCGAAGACCTCATGTTCGTGTTCAACAACCTGTCCGATGTCGACGACCGCGGTATCCAGGCGTTGCTGCGCGAAGTGTCTTCCGACGTGCTGGTGCTGGCCCTCAAGGGTTCGGACGAAGGCGTCAAAGAGAAGATCTTCAAGAACATGTCCAAGCGGGCGGCCGAACTGTTGCGCGACGACCTCGAGGCCAAAGGCCCGGTGCGCGTCAGCGACGTGGAAACCGCGCAGAAAGAAATCCTCACCATTGCCCGCCGTATGGCCGAAGCCGGAGAAATCGTTCTCGGCGGGAAGGGCGGCGAAGAGATGATCTAAGGTCACTATGTCGTCCAAACATGATGAGTCCAACACCGACCTGATCCGCGGCAAGGACGTCGGTGGTTTCGACGTCTGGTCGCTGCCCAGCTTCGACCCGTTCGTGCCGGAACCCGAGCCGGAACCTGAGCCCGAACCGCCGGAAATGGAAGAAGTGCCGCTGGAGGAAGTCCAGCCACTGACCCTCGAAGAGCTCGAAAGCATTCGCCAGGAGGCCTACAACGAAGGCTTCGTCACGGGCGAAAAAGAAGGTTTTCACAGCACCACGCTCAAGGTCCGCCAGGAAGCCGAGGTGGCCCTGGCCGCCAAGATTGCCGCTCTGGAGCAACTGATGGGGCATTTGTTCGAGCCTATCGCCGAGCAGGACACCCAGATCGAAAAGTCCCTGGTCGATCTGGTGCAGCACATCACCAAACAGGTGATTCAGCGTGAACTGGCCATCGACTCAACGCAGATCGAACACGTCATGCGCGAGGCCCTCAAGCTCTTGCCGCTGGGCGTGGGCAATGTGCGGCTGTACATCAATCCGCAAGATTTCGAACAGGTCAAAGCCCTGCGCGAACGCCATGAAGAAACCTGGCGCATCGTCGAGGACGAGGCATTGTTGCCCGGTGGTTGCCGGGTCGAGACTGAACACAGTCGCATCGATGCCACGGTCGAAACCCGCGTTGCGCGGGTCATGGACAAGCTCTTCGATCAGTTGCACGAACAGGCCTTGCACCCGGCCGAGCCGGATCTGAGCCTGGAACTGCCGATCAGCGACAAGCCAGCGGTCGAACCTGAACCGGACGCTCCCGATGCGCCTTGATCGCACCAGCTTCGCCAAGCGCCTCGGCAGCTACGCCGAGGCCACGGAGCTTGCAGGCGCGCCGATCCTGGAAGGCCGCTTGCTGCGCATGGTCGGCCTGACCCTCGAAGCCGAGGGCTTGCGCGCCGCCATGGGCAGCCGCTGCATGGTCATCAACGACGACAGTTATCACCCGGTGCAGGTCGAAGCCGAAGTCATGGGCTTTTCCGGCAGCAAGGTGTTTCTGATGCCGGTCGGCAGCGTTGCCGGCATCGCTCCCGGTGCCCGTGTGGTTCCTCTGGCCGATACCGGCCGTCTGCCAATGGGCATGAGCATGCTCGGGCGGGTGCTCGATGGCGCCGGTCGCGCGCTGGACGGCAAGGGCGGGATGAAGGCCGAAGACTGGGTGCCGATGGACGGCCCGACCATCAACCCGCTCAAGCGCGAACCGATCAGCGAGCCGCTGGACGTGGGCATTCGCAGTATCAACGGTTTGTTGACGGTCGGTCGCGGTCAGCGTCTTGGCCTGTTTGCCGGTACTGGCGTGGGCAAGAGTGTCCTGCTGGGGATGATGACCCGTTTCACCGAGGCCGACATCATCGTCGTCGGGCTGATTGGTGAGCGGGGTCGTGAAGTCAAGGAATTCATCGAGCACATCCTCGGTGAAGAAGGCCTCAAGCGTTCGGTCGTGGTGGCCTCCCCGGCGGACGATGCGCCGCTGATGCGCCTGCGCGCTGCGATGTACTGCACGCGAATCGCCGAGTATTTCCGTGACAAGGGCAAGAACGTCCTGTTGCTGATGGACTCGCTGACCCGTTTCGCCCAGGCCCAGCGAGAAATCGCCCTGGCCATTGGCGAGCCGCCAGCGACCAAGGGCTATCCGCCATCGGTGTTCGCCAAACTGCCGAAACTGGTGGAGCGGGCCGGTAACGCGGAGAAGGGCGGCGGTTCAATCACCGCGTTCTACACCGTACTGTCCGAAGGCGATGACCAGCAGGACCCGATTGCCGATGCCGCACGAGGCGTGCTCGACGGGCACATCGTGCTGTCCCGGCGCCTGGCCGAGGAAGGCCATTACCCGGCCATCGATATCGAAGCGTCGATCAGCCGGGTCATGCCGTCTGTGGTTACGCCCGAACACATGATGCGCGCCCAGTATTTCAAGCAGCTGTGGTCGCGTTATCAGCAGAGTCGAGACCTGATCAGCGTCGGCGCCTACGTCGCGGGTGGCGATCGGGAAACCGACCTGGCGATCTCGCTGCAACCGCAGTTGGTGAAATACCTGCGCCAGGGCCTGAACGACAGCATCAGCCTGGGCGAAAGCGAAGCCTATCTGGGCACGATTTTCGCTCCCGCGGCCGGCGGCTAACCGGTCATGGCCCAGAGCCGAGCCTCGCGCCTGGCCCCCGTGGTCGAAATGGCCGAAAAGGCCGAGAAAACCGCGGTCCTGCGTCTGGGGCACTTTCAGGGGCAGGTCCGACTGGCCGAAAGCAAGCTCGCCGACCTCGAAGCCTTTCGTCTCGATTATCAGGAGCAGTGGATCGTGCGCGGCAGCAGTGGCGTGTCGGGCCAATGGTTGCTGGGTTATCAAGGCTTCCTGGCGCAACTGGGGACCGCCATCGACCAGCAGCGGCAAAGCCTGGTATGGCATCAAAACAACCTGAACAAGGCACGGGAATCCTGGCAGCAGGCGTTTGCCCGGGTCGAAGGCTTGCGCAAACTGGTGTTGCGCTACATGGATGAGGCGCGGCGGCTGGAAGACCGACGTGAGCAAAAGCTGCTGGATGAGTTGTCCCAGCGGTTGCCGCGTCAGGATCCCTATTGAATCAGCTGGACCGCGTCATCGTTCTTCGCGGGCAAACCTCGCTCCTGCGGGTTTTGCAGCGTGAACAACACCGATCCTGCGCTCGCCCGCGAAGACGTCCTCCAGGATTGCGCCACTTACCAGCCTTGCCCCCATCCCTGCCAAGTGCTAAACCTTGTACACGTACGTTCACCAATGACAAGGAAGCCGTTAAATGTCAGTCGTTACAGAAGTCTCAAAAGATGGGCAAAAGCTGACGATATCGGTCAAGGGACGATTCGATTTCGCCAAGCATCAGGAATTTCGTGAGTCCTATGAGGACAAGAAACTCTCCGCAGTTGTCGTCGACTTGAAAGAAGCGACCTACCTCGACAGTTCGGCGCTGGGCATGTTGCTCTTGCTGCGTGATCACGCTGGTGGCGACAATTCCGATATTCGCGTCGTTAACAGTAGTACCGATGTGAAGAAGATCCTCGCCATCTCCAACTTCGACAAACTGTTCGACATCAGTTGAACGGCATGCAGTCGCCGTTCGAACCGCTGACGATCCTGATCGCCGAAGACAGCGCGGCCGATCGCATGCTGCTGTCGACCATCGTTCGTCGCCAGGGGCATGAGGTGCTGACGGCCGCCAACGGTGCCGAAGCCGTTGAAGCGTTTCGCCAGCAACGACCGCAACTGGTGCTCATGGACGCGATGATGCCGGTGATGGACGGTTTTGAGGCGGCCCGGCAGATCAAGGAGTTGGCCGGGGAAACCCTGGTGCCAATCATCTTCCTCACCTCGCTGACCGAAAGCGAAGCGCTGGCCCGCTGTCTGGAGGCCGGGGGTGACGACTTTCTGGCAAAGCCCTACAACCAGGTGATCCTCGGCGCCAAGATCAAGGCGATGGACCGCTTGCGACGATTGCAGGCCACGGTGTTGCAACAGCGTGACCAGATCGCCAGGCACCACGAGTACCTGCTCAACGAACAGCGCGTGGCCAAGGCCGTGTTCGACAAGGTGGCTCACTCCGGCTGCCTGAGTGCGCCGAATATTCGCTACCTGCAATCGCCTTATGCGTTGTTCAACGGCGATCTGCTGTTGGCCGCGTTCACCCCGGCCGGCGACATGCACGTGCTGCTCGGCGATTTTACCGGTCACGGTTTGCCGGCCGCAGTCGGTGCCATGCCCTTGGCTGAAGTTTTCTATGGCATGACCGCCAAGGGTTACGGCCTGTCCGAAACCCTGCGCGAGATGAATGCCAAGCTCAAGCGCATCCTGCCGGTGGATATGTTCTGTT
Organism: Pseudomonas sp. FW305-20; assembly: GCF_058788075.1. NCBI lineage: Bacteria > Pseudomonadati > Pseudomonadota > Gammaproteobacteria > Pseudomonadales > Pseudomonadaceae > Pseudomonas > Pseudomonas sp. FW305-20. Next base: position 92,804 of record NZ_JBYTAJ010000015.1, read on the forward strand.
GTGCAACGATGCTGTGCCTGAGTTTTCAGCGCCGCTCGGTGGAGGTCTGGAACGGCGGAATGCCGGACGGTTACCTGCACAGCATCGCCAGCGGCGAGCGAACGCCGCTGGCGGCTCGGCATTTGCCGCTCGGCGTGCTGAGCCCGCATTCCTTCGATGACCGCACCGAGGTGTTTCCGATGGCGGTCGGGGATCGGGTCTTCCTGTTGTCCGACGGAGTGATCGATACCTGCGATGACAACGAACAGCTGTTTGGAGTGGAGCGGTTGCAGCAGGTGTTTGCGGCCAATCGTCAGCCTGATGAGCTGTTCGAAGAGATCGAGCAGGCGTTGCGGGACTTTCGCGGCGAGGCCCGTGATGACGTGAGCATGGTCGAGGTCAGTCTGCTGGAGGCGGCACAACTGAGCCCGCCGGCGCTGGTGTATTCCGACAGTGGTCAGTCCTGCCCGCTGGACTGGTCAGTGAGTTTCGAATTTCGCGCCGCCACGCTCAAACGCTTCAATCCGCTGCCGTTTCTTCTGCAATTGCTGCTCGAGGTCCACGGTCTGCGGGCTCAGAGCGGGGCGCTCTACAGTGTTTTGGCCGAACTGTATTCCAATGCCCTGGAGCATGGGGTGCTGGGGCTGGATTCAAGTCTCAAGCGCGATGCCTCGGGTTTCACCCGCTATTATCAACAACGCAATACACGCCTGGACGGGTTGCAGGACGGCTATGTGCGGGTGCATTTGCAGGTAACACCCAAGGGCGAGGGCGGGTGTCTGATTGTTCGGGTTGAAGACAGTGGCAAGGGTTTCGATGTCGCACGAGTAATGGAACGCCCCGTCGACGGTGTCCGTCTGTCGGGGCGTGGCGTCAGTCTTATCCGTCAACTGGGCCACAACGCGAGTTGGTCCGATGATGGCCGAAGTGCCCGCGTGGAGTTTTTCTGGGAGGCTCTGGCATAATCCACGCATTCTTGATCAAGGAGTGAGCAAGTGGCTGACACACATCTGGACCGCGACATACTGAACGCGCTGCAAGAGGTGATGGAGGATGAGTATCCGATGTTGCTGGATACCTTTCTCGCCGACTCCGAAGAGCGTTTACGCATCTTGCGCAAGGCTGAAGATGCCGCGCAACTCATGAATGCCGCCCACAGCTTCAAGGGCAGCAGCAGCAACATGGGCGCTATTCACCTGGCTGAGTTGTGCCATGAGCTGGAGCAGCGCGCCAAGCAAAAAAGCCTCGCCGGCATTGAAAAGCTGGTAGACGAAATTGATGACGAATTTGCGTTTGTCCGGCCGCTCTATGAAGCAGAGCGTCAGCGCTCGATCTCTGGCAATGAGACCGTTCGGCGCTTTTAGCGCCAGTCACTCAAACCTGGCGCGACCTTTGCAATAATCTCCGTCAACTGTACCTACGATCCCAGTGCAGCGGAGACCGTTCCATGCCCGTTACCCCCAATATGCTCCTTCAGGCCGCCGCGCAGGCCAAGACTCAAGCCGCCTCCGCCAAAACACCGGCGCTGGCCGCTGAGCCTGGGGACAAGGCATCCAGCTTCGCTCAGGTCTACGCCAATCAAGCCCGGAACAAACCCTCTGCGGTGGGTGATGGATCGGCCAGGCCGATACACGATAAAGCGCCGGACAGCCCCGATAAAAAAGACGTCAGCAACGACAAGTCTGCCGCTCCGGAACCGGCGGTTGCCGATAGCGGCAAATCCTTGCCCGCCGATAAACCGGCGCAGGCTGACGACGAGGCCGCCAGCGATGAAGGAGCGGAGGCTGTGCAAACGCCGGTCGCTGATGCCGCGCCTGTTGACCCGACGCTGGATCCTGCGTTAATGCAGGCAGTACAGCCCGCGGCGCCAATGCCGCTACCGGCCGCTCCGCCCGTTGTGGTCACCCCACCACCGCAGGTCGAGGTGGCTGTGACGGCGGCAACGACTCCGGTCGTTGCAAGCACTGACACCGATTTCGATCCCGAAGCCGATCCCCTCGACGCACTGCCCGCCGTGCGCATGGCCATGGAGCAGGGCGGCCATATTTCGGTGGCGAGTCAGGCCCAGCCAACAGCGGCACCGACCTCGGCCCAGGCTCAGGCCGACGGCGAGTCGACCTCGGCGCAGAACTTCGCCGCCGGCATGGCGAGCATGCTCGATGTGCAAGCCGACAAGGACAGCACCGGCCAGGACGGCGACAAGGCCTTCAGTGGTCTTATCGATGACGGTCTCAAGGATCTGAAATCCGCCAGTAGCGATACCCGGGTCGACGATTTCGCCAACCGTCTGGCGGCACTGACCCAGGCGGTCACGCCGAAAACCGCCAACGCATTGCCGGTGAACCAGCCGATCGCCATGCATCAGAGCGGCTGGACCGAAGAAGTCGTGAACCGGGTCATGTACCTGTCCAGTGCCAATCTCAAGGCCGCCGACATTCAGTTGCAACCGGCGGAGCTGGGGCGGCTGGACATTCGGGTGAACATGGTTCCGGATCAGCAGACTCAAGTGACATTCATGAGTGCCCATCCAAGCGTCCGTGAAGCGCTGGACGGGCAGATGCATCGCTTGCGTGACATGTTTGCGCAACAGGGCATGGGCCAGGTCGACGTCAATGTGTCCGACCAGTCCCGCGGGTCGCAGCAAGGCCAGGATCAGGCTCAACAGAGTCAGGGGGGACGCACCAGTGCCAGTGGCGGTCGCCTTGATTCGATGGATGACGAGCTCACCCCAACCATTGCCGAAGTGGCGCCTGCGGCTACCAGCGTCATCGGCTCCAGCGCCGTCGACTACTACGCCTGATCAAATCAGGCATCAAACCCTGTGGGAGCGAGCCTGCTCGCGATGAGGCCATAACATTCAACATCGTCGTTGACTGTTACATCGCCATCGCGAGCAGGCTCGCTCCCACAGTGGTTTGTGGTGTGCTTCAGATTGCCGTCACCCATCTCCCTACAGACGCTTCTGGCATAACACTTGCTCTTGCCTTGCCGTGCGACTGTGAAAACCCGAATAGTGACGGATTATTGGCATGGCGAAGAGCGAAGCAGCAGTAAAAGACCCCGCAACCAAAGGCAAACTCAAGCTGATCATTGTGATCGTGGTGGCCCTGCTGCTGGCGATCGGTTTGTCCGTGGGAGCAACCTGGTTCTTCATGCACAGCGCCCAGAGCAAACCTGCCGACGCGGCTGAAACCGCCCCGGTCGGCAAGCAGCCAGCGATTTTCGAGCCCATGGCTCCGGCCTTCGTGGCCAACTACAACCAGAACGGTCGTCAGCGCTACATGCAGGTGAGCATCACCATGCAGGGTCGCAATCAGGCCGATCTGGACGCGCTCAAAGTCCACATGCCCGTCATCCGCAATAACCTGGTCATGCTGTTCTCGGGACAGGATTTCGCCACGCTGGCATCGCCGGTCGGCCAGGAAATGTTGCGTCAGAAAGCCACGGCCAGCGTCCAGGAAGTGGCGCAGAAAGAACTCGGCAAAGTGGTCATCGAACAGTTGCTTTTCACTAATTTCGTACTGCAGTAGGAACACGACATGGCCGTGCAGGACCTGCTGTCCCAGGATGAGATCGATGCGCTGTTGCATGGCGTCGACGATGGTCTGGTACAGACCGATACCGCTGCTGAACCCGGCAGCGTCAAAAGCTACGACCTGACCAGTCAGGATCGCATCGTCCGTGGGCGCATGCCGACCCTGGAAATGATCAACGAACGTTTCGCCCGTTACACCCGCATCAGCATGTTCAACATGCTGCGCCGCTCGGCGGACGTTGCCGTCGGTGGCGTGCAGGTGATGAAGTTCGGCGAATACGTGCACTCGCTGTACGTGCCGACCAGCCTCAACCTGGTCAAGATCAAACCGTTGCGCGGCACTGCGTTGTTCATCCTCGACGCCAAACTGGTGTTCAAACTGGTGGACAACTTCTTCGGCGGCGACGGCCGACACGCGAAGATCGAAGGGCGTGAATTCACCCCCACCGAATTGCGTGTAGTGCGCATGGTGCTGGAACAGGCCTTCGTCGATTTGAAAGAAGCCTGGCAGGCGATCATGGAAGTGAACTTCGAGTACATCAACTCGGAAGTGAACCCGGCCATGGCCAACATCGTCGGCCCGAGCGAAGCGATTGTGGTGTCGACGTTCCACATCGAACTCGATGGCGGTGGCGGCGACCTGCACGTGACCATGCCCTACTCGATGATCGAACCCGTGCGCGAAATGCTCGACGCCGGCTTCCAGTCGGACCTCGACGATCAGGACGAACGCTGGGTCAACGCCTTGCGCCAGGATGTGCTGGACGTTGACGTACCGATCGGTGCCACGGTTGCCCGTCGCCAGTTGCGCCTGCGGGACATTCTGCACATGCAGCCGGGCGACATTATCCCGGTCGAGATGCCGGACGAGATGATCATGCGCGCCAACGGCGTGCCTGCGTTCAAGGTCAAGATGGGGTCGCACAAAGGCAACCTCGCGTTGCAAGTGATCGAGCCGATCGAGCGCCGCTGACCGGCGCTCCCAACCCCCTGTGCTTTTAACTGACGGCTCCTGATTGAAGGGATGCCCGCCGAGGACAAATTGATGGCTAACGATATAAACACCCAGGACGACCAGGCGCTGGCTGATGAATGGGCTGCGGCCCTGGAAGAAACCGGCGACGCCGGGCAGGACGACATCGACGCCTTGCTGGCCGCCGACGCCGCCAGTTCGCCGTCCAACCGTCTGCCGATGGAAGAGTTCGGCAGCGTGCCGAAAAACCACGAACCGGTTACCCTCGACGGTCCGAACCTGGACGTGATTCTCGATATCCCGGTGTCGATTTCCATGGAAGTCGGCAGCACCGATATCAACATCCGCAACCTGCTGCAACTCAACCAGGGGTCGGTGATCGAGCTCGATCGCCTGGCCGGTGAGCCGCTGGACGTGCTGGTCAACGGCACGCTCATCGCCCACGGCGAAGTAGTGGTGGTCAACGAGAAGTTCGGCATCCGCCTGACCGACGTGATCAGCCCAAGCGAACGCATCAAGAAGTTGCGCTGAGTGAAAAAGGTTCTGGGGGGGTTGCCAGGGTTGGCGCTGGCCTTGCCGTTCAGCGTTATGGCTGCCGAGCCGGTGGCGACGGCTGCCAGCGCCGCCGCACCGGCGGTCAGCAGCGGTGTGGCCGGGCAATTGACGCAGTTGGTGTTCGGTTTGCTGCTGGTGCTGGGGTTGATCTTCTTCCTCGCCTGGTTGCTGCGCCGGGTCCAGCAGGCCGGGCCGGCCGGCAAAGGGCAGGTGATCGAGCTGATCGGTTCCCGCGCACTCGGCCCGCGTGACCGTCTGATGCTGGTGCAGGTCGGCAACGAGCAGATTCTGCTTGGCTTGAGCCCCGGCACCATCACCGCGCTGCACGTGCTCAAGGAGCCGGTGCAAGTGCCCGGCATTACTGAGAAAGCGACCCCCGAGTTTGCCCAGCGCCTGATGGAGCTGATGGGCAAGGATCATAAGGATAAGAAGTAATGGGTGCGCTACGCATCATCTTGACGCTGGCGCTGATGCTGGCCGCGCCACTGGCGTTCGCCGCCGATCCGTTGTCGATCCCGGCGATTACCCTGGGTACCAATGCCGAGGGTGCTCAGGAGTATTCGGTCAGCCTGCAAATCCTGCTGATCATGACCGCGCTGAGTTTTATCCCGGCGTTCGTCATGCTGATGACCAGTTTCACCCGGATCATCATCGTCTTCTCGATCCTGCGTCAGGCCCTGGGCCTGCAACAGACGCCGTCGAACCAGATCCTCACGGGCATGGCGCTGTTCCTGACCCTGTTCATCATGGCGCCGGTATTCGACCGGGTTAATCAGGATGCCTTGCAGCCGTATCTGGCGGAGAAACTCACCGCTCAAGACGCCGTGGCCAAGGCGCAGGTGCCGATCAAGGACTTCATGCTCGCCCAGACTCGCAGCAGCGATCTGGAGTTGTTCATGCGCTTGTCCAAACGCACTGATATCGCGTCGCCGGATCAGGCGCCGCTGACGATTCTGGTTCCGGCGTTTGTCACGTCCGAACTGAAAACCGCGTTCCAGATCGGTTTCATGATCTTCATTCCGTTCCTGATCATCGACCTGGTCGTGGCCAGTGTGCTGATGGCCATGGGTATGATGATGCTCTCGCCGCTGATCATTTCCCTGCCCTTCAAGATCATGTTGTTCGTGCTGGTGGATGGCTGGGCGTTGATCATCGGCACCCTGGCGAGCAGCTTCGGCGGTGTATCGCCATGACGCCGGAAGTTGCGGTAGACATCTTCCGGGAAGCGCTGTGGCTGACCACCATGATGGTTGCCGTGCTGGTGATTCCGAGTTTGCTTGTGGGCCTGTTGGTGGCGATGTTCCAGGCCGCGACCCAGATCAACGAACAGACCCTGAGCTTCCTGCCGCGTCTGCTGGTGATGCTGGTGACGTTGATCGTCGCCGGTCCGTGGCTGGTGCAGACCTTCATGGAATACATCCTGCAGTTGTACGGCAGTATTCCTCAGGTCATCGGTTAAACCATGTCGCTGCTCCAGCTGACCGATACCCAGATCAGTACCTGGGTGGCGACGTTCATGCTGCCGCTGTTTCGTATCGGCGCCTTGCTGATGGTCATGCCGGTTTTCGGCACGACCCTGGTGCCTACGCGAGTGCGCCTATATTTCGCCTTGGCGATTACATTGGTGATCGCCCCCGGCCTGCCGCCGATGCCGCCGGTCAATGCGCTGGACTTGAGCGGTTTGCTCCTGATTGCCGAGCAGATCCTCGTCGGTGCCGTGCTGGGATTCTCCTTGCAACTGTTCTTCCAGGCCTTTGTGGTCGCCGGGCAGATCGTCTCCATTCAGATGGGTATGGGTTTCGCTTCGATGGTCGATCCCACCAACGGTGTCTCGGTGGCGGTGATCGGGCAGTTCTTCACCATGCTGGTGACGCTGTTGTTCCTGTCCATGAACGGCCACCTGGTGGTGTTCGAAGTCCTTACCGAAAGCTTTACTACGTTGCCGGTCGGTAGCGGGTTGATGGTCAATCATTTCTGGGAACTGGCCGGCAAGCTCGGCTGGGTCCTCGGTGCTGCGCTGTTGCTGGTGTTGCCGGCAATCACCGCGTTGCTGGTGGTCAACATCGCCTTTGGCGTGATGACCCGGGCTGCGCCGCAGTTGAACATCTTTTCTATCGGCTTCCCGCTGACACTGGTGCTCGGGCTGTTCATCGTCTGGGTCGGGCTGGCGGACATTATCAATCAGTATCAACCGCTGGCCTCCGAGGCCTTGCAGTTGTTACGCGAACTGGCACGGGCGCGCTGAGTCATGGCTGAGAGCGAAAGCGGTCAGGACAAAACAGAAGACCCCACCGAGAAACGCAAGAAGGATTCTCGCGAGAAGGGCGAGATCGCGCGTTCGAAAGAACTCAACACCCTTGCGATCATGATTGCCGGATCCGTCGCGCTGCTGATTTTCGGCGGGGCGCTGGCGCAAGAATTGATGGAACTGATGCGGCAGAATTTCTCCCTGTCCCGTGAAGTCATTCTTGATCAGCGCTCCATGAGCACTTACCTGTTGAATTCAGGGCTGACAGCCTTGCTGGCGATTCAGCCGATCATGATCACCCTGGTGTTGGCAGCGTTGATCGGGCCGATCTCCCTGGGTGGATGGCTATTCGCAGCGGGGTCCCTGGCACCGAAATTCAGTCGGATGAACCCTGCCGCCGGCCTCAAACGAATGTTTTCGTTCAAGGCGGTGGCGGAGCTGCTCAAGGCATTTGCGAAGTTTTTGATCATTCTGGCTGTGGCCCTGCTTGTGTTGAAGTCAGACATCGATGACCTGATACGCATCGCTCACGAGCCGTTGGAGCTGGCCGTCATTCACTGCCTGCAGGTGGTGGGCTGGAGTACCTTGTGGATGTCCTGCGGGCTGATCGTCATCGCTGCAGTGGACGTGCCGGTGCAGCTTTGGGAAAGCCACAAGAAACTGCTGATGACCAAGCAGGAAGTGCGTGACGAGCATAAAGAAGCCGAAGGGCGACCGGAGGTCAAGCAGCGTATTCGCCAGTTGCAGCGCGAAATGTCCCAGCGCCGGATGATGGCGGCGATCCCCGACGCCGATGTGGTCATCACCAACCCTACCCACTACGCCGTAGCGCTCAAGTACGACCCGGACAAGGGTGGGGCGCCGATGCTGATTGCCAAGGGCAGCGACTTCCTGGCTTTGAAAATCCGTGAAATCGCGGTGGCCAACGAAGTGCTGCTGCTTGAGTCGCCGGCACTGGCGCGTTCGATCTACCACTCCACCGAGCTTGATCAGGAAATCCCTGGCGGGCTCTACCTTGCTGTCGCCCAGGTGCTCGCTTACGTCTACCAGATCCGCCAGCACCGTGCCGGCAAGGGTAAGCGCCCGGATCCGCTGAAGGGCGACCTGCCGATTCCGCCCGACCTGCGGCGCGACACCTGAGAGAGGCGCGTGTAGCAGCTGTCGAGCCTGCGAGGCTGCGTTCGGCTGCGCAGCAGCCGTGAAACTCTGGCGAGGACTTCGTCCTCGGACGCAGCCTCGCAGGCTCGACAGCTGCTACAGGCGTTGAGCGGCCGGACCAGGCACTGCAAATTCCTTGATAAACCCCTCTATTTCCCGCCTCTGCAAAAGTTGGAAGGCTTCTTGCAGTAGCCGCTCTGCGCCCGCTTCAGGCGTCAAAAAGTTTGCTTTAAAGGAACGGGGAAAACCGGTGGATCGCTCTCAGTTATTCAACACTGCACGCACAAACGTTGCCGACCTGAGTCGAGGCAATCTGGGTGTGCCGTTGTTGCTGCTGGTCATGCTGGCGATGATGATGTTGCCGGTGCCGCCGTTCCTGCTGGACGTGTTCTTCACGTTCAACATCGCGTTGTCGATTGTCGTGTTGCTGGTCTGTGTTTACGCGTTGCGGCCGCTGGATTTCGCGGTGTTCCCGACCATCCTGCTGGTGGCGACCCTGTTGCGACTGGCGCTGAACGTGGCCTCCACGCGGGTGGTGATGCTCCACGGTCAGGACGGCCATGCCGCCGCCGGTAAGGTGATCCAGGCCTTCGGCGAGGTGGTGATCGGCGGTAACTACGTGGTCGGTATCGTCGTCTTCGCGATTTTGATGATCATCAACTTCGTCGTGGTGACCAAGGGTGCCGGACGGATTTCCGAGGTGAGCGCGCGTTTCACCCTCGATGCGATGCCTGGTAAACAAATGGCGATCGACGCCGACTTGAACGCCGGTCTGATCGACCAGAACCAGGCCAAGCTGCGCCGGATGGAAGTGGCCCAGGAAGCCGAGTTCTACGGTTCCATGGACGGTGCCAGCAAGTTCGTTCGCGGTGACGCCATTGCCGGCCTGCTGATTCTGTTCATCAACCTGATCGGCGGCATGGCGGTCGGTATCTTCCAGCACGGCATGACCTTCGGCGATGCCGGTCGGGTGTACGCCTTGTTGACCATCGGTGACGGTTTGGTGGCGCAATTGCCATCACTGCTTTTATCGACAGCTGCGGCAATCATGGTGACCCGTGCTTCCGGCTCGGAAGACATGGGCAAGCAGATCAATCGCCAGATGTTCGCCTCGCCCAAAGCGTTGGCGGTGGCGGCGGGTTTGATGGCGGTGATGGGCCTCGTGCCGGGCATGCCGCACTTTTCCTTTCTCAGCATGGCAGCCCTGGCGGCGGGCGGCGCGTACCTGTTCTGGAAGAAGCAGAACGTGGTCAAGGTACAGGCCCTGCAAGAGGTCAAGCGTCAGCAGGAATTGCTGCCATCGCCGGCTCGCGCTCAGGAAACCAAGGAGCTTGGCTGGGATGACGTCACGCCGATCGACATGATCGGCCTGGAAGTCGGCTACCGACTGATTCCCTTGGTGGACCGTAATCAGGGTGGTCAATTGCTGGCGCGAATCAAGGGCGTGCGCAAGAAGCTGTCCCAGGATCTGGGCTTCCTGATGCCGACCGTGCATATCCGTGACAACCTCGACCTGGCGCCAAGTGCCTACCGCCTGACCCTGATGGGGGTGATCCTGGCCGAAGCGGAGATTTACCCGGATCGCGAGTTGGCGATCAACCCGGGCCAGGTCTACGGCACGCTCAACGGCATTACCGCCAAAGATCCGGCTTTCGGCCTGGAGGCGGTCTGGATCGAAATCAGCCAGCGTGCCCAGGCCCAATCCCTCGGTTACACCGTGGTCGATGCCAGTACGGTAGTGGCAACCCACTTGAACCAGATTCTCTACAAGCATTCGAGTGAGTTGATCGGTCACGAAGAAGTGCAGCAACTCATGCAATTGCTGGCCAAAAGCTCGCCAAAACTGGCTGAAGAACTGGTGCCGGGCGTGGTGTCGCTGTCGCAGCTGCTCAAAGTATTGCAGGCGTTGCTGGCCGAACAGGTGCCAGTTCGCGATATCCGCAGCATTGCCGAGGCCATCGCCAACAACGCCAGCAAGAGTCAAGATACTGCCGCGCTGGTGGCCGCGGTGCGCGTCGGCGTATCCCGTGCAATCGTCCAAAGCATTGTAGGCACTGACTCCGAGCTGCCAGTGATCACCCTGGAGCCAAGGTTGGAACAAATATTGCTCAATAGTCTTCAGAAGGCAGGACAAGGCTCGGAAGAGGGTGTTCTGCTGGAGCCAAGCATGGCTGAGAAACTGCAACGTTCGTTGATCGACGCGGCGCAGCGTCAGGAAATGCAAGGTCAACCGGTGATTCTGCTGGTCGCCGGTCCGGTTCGCGCGATGCTGTCGCGATTCGGCCGATTGGCAGTCCCGGGTTTGCATGTGTTGGCTTACCAGGAAATACCTGACAACAAGCAAGTGACCATCGTTGCGACAGTAGGGCCCAACGGCTGAGGTAGTGGTTTATGCAAGTTAAGCGTTTTTTCGCCGCCGATATGCGTCAGGCCATGAAACTGGTTCGTGATGAGCTGGGCGCTGATGCCGCCATCATTGGCAACCGCCGGATCGCCGGTGGCGTCGAGCTGACGGCTGCCCTGGATTACAAATTGTCGGCGCTGGCCCCGCGCGTTCCGAACATGGAACTCGAAGACGAGCTGCGCAAGACCCAGTCGCGGATCGTCACCGCCCAGGCCGAACTGAGCCTGCGCAGCGATGGCGAGAGCGACAAGTCCACCAATCGCCAATTGTTCGCCGGCCTGCCACTGACCGCCGCCGAGCCGCTGATCGAACCGACGTACACCGAACCCCATCGTCCTGCACCGGTTGCGGCACCAGCCTCTGGTGGCGTCGACCCACGGGCGTTCGACTCGATGCGTTTCGAGCTCAACAGCCTGCGCGAACTGATGGAAGTGCAACTCGGCTCCCTGGCCTGGAATCAGCTGCAAGGCAGCCGTCCGGCCCAGGCCAATCTTTGGCGTCGCCTGCAACGCATCGGCCTGTCCGGCCCGTTGTCGCGCGATTTGCTGGCGCTGATTACCGATATTGAAGAACCTCGTCAGGCCTGGCGCATGTTGCTGGCACACCTGGCGCGGATGATCGCCACACCGGAAGTCGAGCCTCTGGAGGAGGGCGGCGTGATTGCCATGGTCGGTCCTGCCGGCATGGGCAAGACCACCACCCTGGCCAAGCTCGCGGCCCGTTACGTGCTCAAGTACGGCGCGCAGAACATCGCGCTGGTCAGCATGGACAGTTTCCGTATTGGTGCTCAGGAACAACTCAAGACGTTGGGCCGGATCCTCAATGTGTCGGTGACTCACGTCGATCCGGGGCAGTCACTGGTACAGGCGCTGGAGCCCTTGCTGCGCAAACGCGTGGTGCTGATCGATACCGCGGGCCTTCAGGCCAGCGATCCGGCACTGCGCATGCAGCTCGAAAGCCTGGCCGGTCGTGGCATCAAATCGAAAAATTATCTGGTTTTGGCAACCACCAGCCAGAAACAGGTTCTAACGGCCGCTTATCACAGTTACAAGCGTTGTGGGCTCGCTGGCTGCATCCTGACTAAACTGGATGAAACGGCAAGTCTGGGCGAGGTGTTGAGCCTGGCCATCAGTCATGAACTGCCGGTGGCCTACCTGACCGATGGCCCGCGGATCCCGGATGATTTGCATCTGCCGCGTCGTCATCAGTTGGTCAGTCGCGCTGTAAGCGTGCAAATGCAAGAAGAACCCAGCGAAGAAGCCATGGCTGACATGTTCGCTGATATTTACCACAGCCCGACCAAGCAGGTGGGCTGAGGTACTAATGACAGTTTTTGTACCTACATCGATGGCCTGCCATGCATTGTTCAGTTAATGAACGCGCAGCCAGTAATGTGGCCTCCGTCTAAGTAAGACAAGGTAAAGAAATTCATGGGCAGCATGCATCCCGTACAGGTGATCGCGGTGACCGGCGGCAAAGGTGGCGTCGGGAAGACTAACGTGTCAGTGAACTTGTCCCTGGCTCTAGCTGAGCTCGGTCGGCGCGTCATGCTGTTGGACGCCGATCTGGGGCTGGCGAACGTCGACGTCCTGCTGGGGCTGACACCCAAACGTACGTTGGCCGACGTGATCGAAGGCCGCTGCGAGCTGCGCGACGTACTGTTGCAGGGCCCTGGCGGCATCCGCATCGTTCCGGCCGCGTCCGGCACACAGAGCATGGTTCATTTGAGCCCGGCCCAGCACGCCGGCCTGATCCAGGCGTTCAGCGATATCGGCGACAACCTCGACGTGCTGGTGATCGACACCGCGGCGGGCATTGGTGACTCGGTCGTCAGTTTCGTCCGTGCAGCGCAAGAAGTCTTGCTGGTGGTCTGCGACGAACCGACCTCGATTACCGATGCTTACGCACTGATCAAACTGCTGAACCGCGATTACGGCATGAACCGCTTCCGCGTCCTGGCCAACATGGCCCAGAGCCCGCAGGAAGGGCGCAACCTGTTCGCCAAGTTGACCAAGGTCACGGATCGCTTCCTGGACGTCGCCTTACAATACGTCGGCGCGGTGCCTTACGACGAAAGCGTGCGCAAGGCTGTGCAGAAGCAGCGCGCCGTCTACGAAGCCTTCCCGCGGTCCAAGTGCTCACTGGCGTTCAAGGCCATTGCCCAGAAGGTCGATACCTGGCCGCTGCCTGCCAACCCGCGTGGGCACCTGGAGTTTTTCGTCGAGCGCCTCGTGCAACAGACCGCAGGACCTGTGCTATGACAGCCGGTGGCTACAACCTTTACAAGAAGTCGGCACGTGACGCGCAGTACGAGCTGATCGAGCGTTACGCGCCACTGGTTAAACGCATTGCCTACCACTTGCTGGCGCGTCTGCCGGCCAGTGTCCAGGTCGAAGACCTGATCCAGGCCGGGATGATCGGCCTGCTTGAAGTGTCGACCAAATACGACGCCAGCAAAGGCGCGAGTTTCGAGACGTACGCGGGCATTCGAATCCGCGGCGCGATGCTCGACGAAGTACGCAAGGGGGACTGGGCGCCACGTTCGGTCCACCGCAATACCCGGATGGTCAGCGACGCCATTCGCTCGATTGAAGCTAAAACCGGCCGTGACGCTAAAGATCACGAAGTTGCGGCCGAACTCCAATTGAGTCTCGACGATTATTACGGGATTTTGAACGACACCCTGGGTAGCCGGTTATTCAGTTTCGACGATCTGTTGCAGGACGGCGAACACGAAGGGCTGCACGAGGATGGCGCGAGTGCACATCTGGAGCCGTCACGCGATCTGGAAGATGAACGCTTCCAGGCGGCGCTGGCGGACGCGATTGCCAATTTGCCGGAGCGTGAGCGACTGGTGTTGGCGCTGTACTACGACGAAGAGCTGAACCTCAAGGAAATCGGTGAGGTCCTGGGGGTCAGCGAATCGCGGGTCAGCCAGTTACATAGCCAGTGCGCGGCCCGTTTGCGGGGGCGTTTGGGGGAGTGGCGAGCGCGCTGAAGGCAGTGTGGGGGCACTGCGAACGCGGCTGGTGGGGTGTTGAACCTTGCCGGTCACGATCTGTTGTGCTCCAGACAGTCATCGAGTGCATTGCCGGATTGATTGAAATGGCGTGTCCAGGTGCTGGGCGCGTTTAAGACTGCTTGGAGGTCGAATTGGACAAGAACATGAAAATCCTCATCGTTGATGACTTCTCAACGATGCGGCGGATCATAAAAAACCTGTTGCGTGACCTTGGGTTCACCAACACGGTCGAGGCTGACGATGGCATCACTGCGATCCCGGTCCTCAACAGCGGCAGCATCGACTTTCTGGTAACGGACTGGAACATGCCTGGCATGACCGGCATCGATCTGCTGCGTCACGTACGCGCGGATGAAAAGCTCAAGCACCTGCCAGTGCTGATGGTCACCGCTGAAGCCAAGCGCGAGCAGATCATCGAAGCGGCCCAGGCCGGTGTTAACGGCTATGTGGTCAAACCCTTCACGGCCCAGGCGTTGAAAGACAAAATCGAAAAGATTTTCGAACGCATCGGTTGATCCACTTCGCCACGGGGGAGCTATGGAGCATAACGAGTCTTCACAGGGCGATTTCGAATCGACCCTGAAAAAACACGCGGTCGAACTGGTCGAAAGCCTTGAAAAAGGCAGGTTCGGCGACGCTGTGCAACTGATCCATGAGCTCAATCAGACCCGTGACCGTGGCCTGTATCAGGAAGTGGGCAAGCTCACTCGCGAGCTGCATAGTGCGATCGTCAATTTCCAGATTGACCCGAACATGCCGCAAGCCGAGGAGGTCTCGCAGATCACGGATGCCACCGAGCGCTTGGGTTATGTGGTCAAGCTGACCGAAGCCGCGGCCAACCGCACCATGGACCTGGTGGAAAACGCCACGCCGCTGGTCAACGGCCTGAGCAACGAAGCCCAGGCCTTGAGCACCGATTGGGGACGGTTCATGCGTCGCGAAGTCGGGGCTGAAGAGTTCCGCGAGCTGGCTCGGCGAGTCGACGGTTTCCTGACACGCAGCAGCGAAGACAATCGCGTTGTGTCGAGCAACCTCAACGACATTCTGCTCGCTCAGGATTACCAGGACCTCACCGGTCAGGTGATCAAGCGCGTGACCCAACTGGTCACCGAAGTTGAAAGCAACCTGCTCAAGCTCGTGCTTATGGCCAGTCAGGTGGACCGCTTTGCGGGCATCGAACATGACCGTGAAGCGATGCTGGCAGAAAAAGATCCGCAAAAACATCTCTCTCAGGGTGAAGGTCCGCAGATTCATGCCGATAAAAGAGAAGACGTTGTGTCCGGTCAGGACGATGTAGACGATTTGCTTTCCAGCCTTGGATTCTAGGAGCACCCCTACACATGAGCTTCGGCGCCGATGAAGAGATCCTTCAGGATTTCCTGGTTGAGGCCGGCGAGATTCTAGAGCAACTGTCCGAACAGCTGGTCGAGCTTGAAAGCCGACCTGATGATGCGGACTTGCTCAATGCAATTTTTCGCGGTTTTCACACTGTAAAAGGAGGCGCCGGCTTCCTCCAGCTCAACGAGCTGGTGGAGTGCTGTCACATCGCCGAGAACGTGTTCGACATCCTGCGCAAGGGTGAACGTCGCGTCGACTCGGAACTGATGGACGTGGTTCTTGAAGCGCTGGATGCGGTGAACGGCATGTTCACCGAAGTCCGCGAGCGCAGCCCGATCACGGCTGCCACACCAGAATTGCTGGCGGCACTGGCCCGTTTGGCCGAGCCGAAAACCGCCGATGAAACGGCACCGGTCGCTGGCGTGGTGGAAGAACCTGCCGCCGAGAGCGAGTCGGGTGACATCACCGATAACGAATTCGAACAACTGCTGGACTCGCTGAACGCCGTCAAGGCTCAGGCAGAAGCCCCGGCAGTTGTGCCAGCGCCGAGCAGCAATGCAGCGGGCAGCGACGAAATCACCGATGCCGAGTTCGAGTCGTTGCTCGATCAACTGCACGGTAAAGGCCAGTTCGCCGTCGATGCGGTAGCCTCGGCGCCAGCCGCACCGGTTGCCCCGAAAGCGCCAGGCGACAGCTCCGATATCACCGACGACGAGTTCGAAGCACTGCTCGATCAACTGCACGGCAAGGGCAACTTTGCCGTTGATGCGCTGGAGTCGGCCATTGCTGCGGTCCCGGCCCCGGCTGCGCCTACCGCAAAAGCGGCTGGCGGCGATCTGATCTCCGATCACGAGTTCGAATCGCTGCTCGACGAATTGCACGGCAAAGGCAAGTTCACTGAAGTCGGCACTGGCGCCGCTGTTTCGGCACCTGTCACCAAGGCTCCTGCCGCTGCAGCGAAACCTGTCGCCAAAGCGCCCGAGCCTAAAGCCGAAGCGCCGAAGCCTGCTGCTACCCCGGCCCCGGCTCGTGCCGCGTCTGCGCCGCCAGCGGAAAAACCGGCCAGCGAAGCCGAGACCACCGTGCGCGTCGATACCGCACGTCTCGACGAAATCATGAACATGGTCGGCGAGTTGGTACTGGTGCGTAACCGTTTGGTCCGTCTGGGCCTCAACAGCGGCGACGAAGCCATGTCCAAGGCCGTGTCGAACCTCGACGTGGTCACGGCCGACCTGCAAACCGCGGTCATGAAGACCCGGATGCAACCGATCAAGAAGGTCTTCGGGCGCTTCCCTCGTCTGGTTCGCGACCTGGCTCGCCAGCTCAAGAAAGAGATCAACCTGGAACTGGTCGGCGAAGAAACCGACCTCGACAAGAACCTCGTCGAGGCCCTGGCCGACCCGCTGGTCCACTTGGTGCGCAACTCGGTCGACCACGGTATTGAAGAGCCGGCCGAGCGTGAAGCGATGGGCAAGCCGCGCAGCGGCAAGGTGATCCTGTCCGCTGAACAGGAAGGCGACCACATCCTGCTGTCGATCTCCGATGACGGCAAGGGCATGGACGCCGACGTTCTGCGCGGCATTGCCGTGAAGAAAGGCTTGATGGACAAGGATGCGGCGGATCGTCTCAGCGAGTCCGATTGCTTCAACCTAATCTTCGCGCCGGGTTTCTCGACCAAGACCGAAATTTCCGACGTCTCCGGTCGCGGTGTGGGCATGGACGTGGTGAAAACCAAAATCGCCCAGCTCAACGGCACCATCAATATCTACTCGACCAAGGGCAAGGGCTCGAAGATCGTCATCAAGGTCCCGTTGACCCTGGCGATCATGCCGACGCTGATGGTCATGCTGGGCAACCAGGCGTTTGCGTTCCCGCTGGTGAACGTCAACGAGATCTTCCACCTCGACCTGTCGCGCACCAACGTGGTGGACGGCCAGGAAGTGGTGATCGTGCGGGACAAGGCGCTGCCATTGTTCTACCTCAAACGCTGGTTGGTCAGTTCCGCCGCTCACGAAGAGCAGCGCGAAGGCCATGTGGTGATCCTTTCGGTGGGCACGCAGCGGATCGGCTTCGTCGTCGATCAACTGGTGGGCCAGGAAGAAGTGGTCATCAAGCCATTGGGCAAAATGCTCCAGGGAACCCCGGGCATGTCCGGCGCCACCATCACCGGTGACGGCCGCATTGCGCTGATTCTCGATGTTCCGAGCATGCTCAAGCGTTACGCCGCACGGCGTATTTGATTCTGGTGGGGCGGGGCGACTGAGCCTCGCTCCGCCTAACGGAGTGTTTATGGCAGTTAAAGTCCTGGTGGTGGACGATTCGGGGTTTTTCCGCCGCCGCGTCTCGGAAATTCTTTCAGCGGATCCGAATATCCAGGTCGTCGGCACGGCGACCAACGGAAAAGAGGCGATTGATCAGGCGCTGGCCCTCAAGCCAGACGTGATCACCATGGACTACGAGATGCCGATGATGGATGGCATCACGGCAGTGCGGCACATCATGCAGCGCTGCCCGACCCCGGTGTTGATGTTCTCCTCGCTGACCCACGAAGGCGCTCGGGTAACCCTCGATGCGCTGGACGCTGGCGCGGTGGATTTCCTGCCGAAGAATTTCGAAGACATCTCCCGCAACCCGGAGAAGGTCAAGCAACTGCTGTGCGAAAAGATTCTCAGCATCTCGCGCAGTAACCGTCGCGCCAACACCTACAGCGCTCCGGCACCTGTAGCCGCACCCGCCCCGACGCCTGCACCTTCGAGCGTCAGCAGCTACGGCAGCAGCGCGCCTGCGCGTCCGGCACCGGCGCCGATTCCAGCGCGTACCCCTGCGCCAGCCTCGTCGTCGCCAGCGCCGAAACGCAAAGCCTACAAACTGGTCGCCATCGGCACGTCCACTGGCGGCCCGGTTGCCTTGCAGCGGGTGCTGACCCAGTTGCCGGCCAGTTTCCCCGCACCGATCGTATTGATCCAGCACATGCCGGCGGCCTTTACCAAGGCTTTCGCCGAGCGTCTGGACAAGCTCTGCCGCATCAGCGTCAAGGAAGCCGAGGATGGCGACATCCTGCGTCCGGGCCTGGCGTTGCTGGCGCCGGGTGGCAAGCAAATGATGATCGACGGCCGTGGCGCGGTGAAAATCCTGCCGGGCGACGAACGCCTGAACTACAAGCCGTGCGTGGACATCACCTTCGGTTCCGCGGCCAAGTCTTACGGTGACAAAGTTCTGGCGGTCGTATTGACCGGCATGGGCGCCGATGGTCGTGAAGGCGCGCGTCTGCTCAAACAGGGCGGCAGTGCAATCTGGGCGCAGGATGAAGCCAGCTGCGTGATCTACGGCATGCCGATGGCCATCGTCAAAGCCGAACTCGCTGACGCGGTGTACAGCCTGGACGATATTGGCAAGCATTTGGTCGAGGCTTGTATCTGATGGATGTTTTAAGCCTCATCGGGATCATCATGGCGTTCGTCGCCATTATTGGCGGCAACTACCTTGAAGGCGGCCACCTCGGCGCCCTGGCCAACGGCCCGGCGGCGTTGATCGTTATCGGCGGAACCGTCGGTGCGGCGCTGCTGCAGTCACCGATGAGCGCCTTCAAACGCGCCATGCAGATTCTGGCCTGGATCCTGTTTCCACCTCGCGTAGACCTCGCCGGTGGCGTCGATCGCGTCGTCAACTGGAGCCTGACCGCACGCAAGGAAGGCCTGCTGGGTCTGGAAGGGGTGGCCGACGCCGAACCTGACAACTACTCGCGCAAAGGCCTGCAACTGCTGGTGGATGGCGCCGAGCCGGAAGCGATTCGCAGCATTCTGGAAGTGGATTTCTACACCCAGGAAAGCCGCGACATCGAAGCCGCCAAAGTCTTCGAAAGCATGGGCGGCTACGCGCCGACCATCGGCATCATCGGTGCGGTGATGGGGCTGATCCACGTGATGGGCAACCTGGCCGATCCCTCGCAACTGGGTAGCGGCATTGCCGTGGCCTTCGTCGCGACCATCTATGGCGTGGCCAGTGCCAACCTGGTGCTGCTGCCGATTGCCGCCAAACTCAAGGCTGTTGCTTTGCGGCAGTCGCGTTATCGCGAAATGTTGTTGGAAGGCATTCTGTCGATCGCCGAAGGTGAAAACCCTCGCTCTATTGAGTTGAAGCTTCAAGGCTTCATGGATTGATGGGGGTAATGGACTATGGCTCGTCGTCGGCAACCTGAAGAACATGTAAACCATGAACGCTGGCTGGTTTCATACGCCGACTTCATTACGTTGCTGTTCGCTTTCTTCGTGGTGATGTACTCGATCTCTTCGATCAACGAAGGCAAGTACAAGGTTATTTCCGAAGCGTTGATCGGGGTCTTTACCGACTCCGACCGCGCCCTCAAGCCGATCCCGATCGGTGACGAGCGACCGCAGACCGTGACCCCGGCCAAGCCGCTGGTTAAAGACGCCGAGCAGGTCGACGCCGGAATCGCGGGTGCCAGCGATCCGCTCAAAAGCATCGCCGATGACATCAGCGCGGCGTTCGGCGACCTGATCAGCTCCAACCAGATGACCATTCGCGGCAACGAGTTGTGGGTCGAGATCGAACTCAATTCCAGCCTGTTGTTCGGCAGCGGTGACGCCATGCCCAGCGACATCGCGTTCAACATCATCGACAAGGTTGCCGCGATTCTGAAACCGTTCGACAACCCGATTCACGTCGAAGGATTCACTGACGATCAACCGATCCGCACCGCGCAATACCCGACCAACTGGGAGCTGTCCTCGGCTCGTTCGGCGAGCATCGTGCGCATGCTGGCGATGCAGGGTGTGAACCCGGGTCGCCTGGCGTCGGTGGGTTACGGCGAGTTCCAGCCAGTGGCCAACAACGCCACTGCCGAAGGGCGGGCGCGTAACCGTCGCGTGGTATTGGTGGTGTCACGAAATCTTGATGTACGCCGCAGCCTCACGGGTACCGGAACGGCCAATGCGAAACCGGATGCCGCGTTGAAGCGTGCTGGCACACAAACTGCACCGACCCCGGTCAAGTCGCCGGGACGAGAGAGTGCCGTCAATTCTCCGTCACCCGCATTAATACGTTGAGCTATTTCTCGGTCGGCATTTCGACCGGGAGGAACAATCCGAATGAGAGTCTGGGCCGTTGCCAATCAAAAGGGTGGTGTTGGTAAAACCACTTCCTCTATCGCTTTAGCCGGTTTGCTGGCCGAGGCGGGCAAGCGCGTGGTCGTGGTCGATCTCGACCCCCACGGCTCCATGACCAGCTACTTCGGTTACGACCCCGACAGTCTGGAACACAGCAGCTACGACCTGTTCCTGCACAAGGGCAGTGTGCCGCAAGGTTTGCCCGGTCAGTTGCTGTTGCCCACCAGCCACGAAAGTATTTCCCTGCTGCCATCAAGCACCGCACTCGCTACCCTCGAGCGCCAGTCGCCGGGACAGAGCGGCTTGGGCCTGGTGATTGCCAAGAGCCTGGCGCAACTTTGGCAGGACTTCGATTACGCCGTGATCGACAGCCCGCCGTTGCTTGGCGTGCTGATGGTCAATGCCTTGGCGGCGAGCCAGCAATTGGTCATTCCGGTGCAGACTGAACACCTGGCGGTCAAAGGCCTGGAACGCATGGTCAATACCCTGGCGATGATCAACCGTTCGCGTAAACAGGCGCTGCCGTTCAGCATCGTGCCGACCCTGTTCGACCGCCGCACGCAGGCTTCTCTCAGCACGCTGCGAGTATTGCGCGACAAGTACCCGGAAGAAATCTGGCAGGGCTACATCCCGGTCGATACCCGCTTGCGCGACGCCAGCCGTGCCGGCGTGACGCCTTCGCAGTTCGACGGCAAGAGCCGTGGGGTGCTGGCTTATCGCGCGTTGCTCAAGCATTTGCTGGCCGCACAACTTGTCCCGACGGTGGCCTGATGAACACAGCTCCTACGGTGGTGCGCGCATGAACCGGCCCGTGAAGGTCACCTCGCGCCCGCAACTGGCTCTCCAGTCTTATCTGGACAGCTTGCTGATGGAGGCGACTGAAGAGTTGCCGCTGGAAGTCGAAGCACTGGTTGAAGTCATTGAAGTTGTCGAAGCGGTCGAAGTTGAAGCGGCGCTGGACGAGTTCCAGGCAGCGGTTCTTGAAGAGCAGGCTCGCGATGCGCAGAACCCCGCCGTGGTTGCCGCACCGGTAGCGGCGCCCGTGGCGAAGGCCCCAGTGGCGCTGGTCGAAGCACCTGCACCGATGCTGGCGCCGGTATCGACCATCGCACCGTTGCTGCAAGCGCTTGTGCCGCCGGTTGTAGAAGTCCACCGGCCACCGAGCAATACGCCGCCACCCGTGGAAACCGATGGTCGCCCGTCCTGGGCTGCCGAGCCGTTCGAATGCCTGTTGTTCGACGTCGCCGGGCTGACCCTCGCGGTGCCGCTGGTGTGTCTGGGTTCGATTTATTCGTTGGCCGGCCACGAGCTGACACCGCTGTTCGGTCAGCCGGAGTGGTTCCTCGGGATCCTGCCGAGCCAGGCCGGCAACCTGAAAGTGTTGGACACCGCGCGTTGGGTCATGCCCGACCGTTACCGCGACGATTTCCGCCAAGGCCTGCAATACGTTATTTCGGTTCAGGGCTACGAATGGGGGCTGGCGGTGCATCAGGTCAGCCGCTCGTTGCGCCTGGACCCGAACGAAATCAAATGGAGAAGTCACCGAGGTCAGCGGCCATGGCTCGCCGGCACGGTGATTGAGCACATGTGTGCGCTGCTGGACGTTTCCGCCCTGGCCGAGTTGATCGCCAGCGGCGGGGCAAAGCACATGAGCGGCAGCAAGCCGCTACACAAACCGACATAGCTGCCGACATAACAAGTATGCGACGGCATTGTTGAATGCCGCCTACAGAACACACACCGCCAGAAGCGGTTTTTCGAGGGGTCAGGGTATGAGTAATCAAGCGACGAATGCAAAAGGTTCTGAAGATCCGATCCTGCAATGGGTAACCTTCAAACTGGACAATGAAACCTACGGCATCAACGTGATGCGCGTTCAGGAAGTCCTGCGTTACACCGAGATCGCCCCGGTCCCGGGTGCCCCGAGCTACGTGCTGGGCATCATCAACCTGCGCGGCAACGTGGTCACCGTGATCGACACCCGCCAGCGCTTCGGCCTGATGAATGCCGAGATCAGCGACAACACCCGAATCGTCATCATCGAAGCCGACAAGCAAGTCGTCGGGATCATGGTCGACAGCGTGGCCGAAGTGGTTTACCTGCGTCAGTCGGAAATCGAGACCGCGCCGAACGTCGGTAACGAAGAATCCGCCAAGTTCATTCAAGGCGTGTGCAACAAGAACAACGAACTGCTGATCCTGGTCGAGCTGGACAAGATGATGAGCGAAGAAGAATGGTCGGACCTGGAGAACATCTGATTGATTCTTGAGGTAGCGGTCATTGTCCTGTTCCTCTTTTGGGCAGGCACGCTGGCGATGTTTCTGGCGTACATACGAGGCCAACGACTGATCGCCGCGCAACAGGCCCAGGGCGATGCGTTGCGTGATCAGCGCATCAAGGACCTGGCCAAGCGCGTCGAGGACTACCAAAGCGGCAACGTGCGCATGGGCGAAGACCTGCACGAACTGCGTGCGGTGGTTGGTCCGTTGCCGGACAAACTGGCTCAGCTGGAACAGCGCGATCCGTCGAGCCTGTCGTTTGCCCAGGCGGCAAAACTGGTCGGTATGGGTGCGAGCGTCGATGAACTGACTCAGTCCTGCGGCTTGACCCAGGCTGAGGCGGAGTTGATGAGCAAGTTGCACAAGAACTGATGCCTACCCAAGATCGTTCCCATGCTCTGCGTGGGAATGCCTCTTGGGACGCTCCGCGTTCCGCTGTTGAATGTGACGCGGAGCGTCACCGGCTGCATTCCCACGCAGAGCGTGGGAACGATCAATAGTCGTCGCCGCGATCGGTTATGTCCTTCTCCACCATCGGCGCATTCGGATCCTGCCCCTCGGGAAACTTACCCTTCAAATTCCACGCAAACGCAATGATCTCGGCAATCGTCCGATACAACTCCTCCGGAATACTCTCTCCCAGTTCCATCCGCGCCAGCAGTTTCACCAACTCGGGGTTCTCGTAGATCGGGACGTCGCACTCGCGGGCAATCTTCAGGATGGCTTCGGCCAGTGCTTCGTCACCTTTGGCCGTGAGGGTAGGGGCGTGGCTGCCGTCGTACTTGAGGGCGACGGCCTGGCGCGGGGTGTTGGGGTTTTTCATGCGGTTTCGTCGACCCAGCGTTGTTCGAGGCGGGTTTGAGGGCCTTGTGGCGGCGTGCCGAGGTGGCAATCGAGATCGCCGACATTCAGGCCGGACGCCAGCAGTCGTTGGCGCAGTTCGGCCAGATGACTTTCGATCAGGCTGGCGGTGTACGGGCGTTCGGCCCAGAGCTGGCTGGACAGGCTGCCTTTGATCAGTTGTGCCTGAATCTGCAATGGGCCCAAGGGCTCCATGTCGAACGCCAGGTCCACTCGCCACAATTGTTGTTTGGGTTCGCGCTCGTCGCGGCGTTCGTTTTGTTGTTCTTTCTCGGGTGCTTCTTCGCGCTGGAACTTGACCTGCAACGGCACGATGTCCTGCAGATTGCGCATCGGGATTTCCAGTTGCCACGTGCTCATCAACCGACCGTCGTCAGTGACGCCGGTCTGTTCCAGGCTCGACAGTTGATGGCTTTGCAGGCGTGAAACCGCCGCGGCTGCCAAACGCAGCAAGTGCTCGAGGTCGCCTTCGCCGTCCAAGCTTTTGAGCAGGCGCTCGGGCAGCGGGAAGCTGGTTGGCTGCGGTTTGGCGCTGACCTGACCGAGCATGCCGAGGGCACTGCGCACGAAGTTCGGCATGGCCTGGGCCAGGGTGTTGGCGGCAATGATCGCGTTGAGATTGGTGTTGGCCGGCAGGCTTGGGGTCAATTGTGCGATGAGCTTGAGCAGATCACCTTTCATGTCCGCGGCCAGCGCCGGGTTCTGACCGCTGAGCAATTTGGCTTCAAGGAACAGCCCACTATTGGCCAGTGCCTGGGCCAGCCCCTTTGGCGTGCTGAGTTGTTGAACATCGGGCAGGCCGGCGAGCAACTTGTCGACGGCGGCACGCAGGTCACTGGACGTCTGGTTCGAGGGCGGCAGGTTTTGCAGGAGTTTGAGCAGGCCATCCAGCGAGCCTTGACGACTCTGTTGGCTGACCAGTTGTTGGCTCACCGCCAATTGCTCCTGGCGGCTGCTCAACGGCACGAACTTCAATGTCTGGGTGTCCTGCACCAGCGCGCTCAGCAAGGTGCCGATGCGCAGGGGCGTGGGGCTGTCGATGTTCAGGGTGCTGCCGCTCAACGCGGTGTTGAGCAAACTCACCATCGAGCGAAACACCGTCGGCTGGCCCGGCACCTGTGGCAACACCTGGGAGGTCAGCACTTTGCCTTGCAGCAGGGTGCCGACGGGCAGTTGTGTCGTGTCGATACGAGTGAGCGTGGCGACGCTGGAGGCGATGGCCTGTTGCACGGTAACGGCCAGATTACTCGCCGACGGCTGAGTGATCGCCAGGCTGGTGCCCTGAGGCAGTGGTTGGCTGCTGGTGGCCTGGACCGTGGTCTGACGGCCGCTGTCGAGGGTGACCTTGAGCAACAGTTGAAAGGTCTGATCCGCCTGCTTGAGCGACAGCACTTCAGCCTTGGCGGTCTGACCGGCCGTGATCAGGCCCTCCATCGGCGTCAGTAACTTCAGCAGGTCGCCACTCACCACCAGCGGTCGCGAAGTCGCGGGCGTGGTTTGCGGGAGCGGAAGGATGTTCATTTCGCCTGTCATACGCGGTCACAACCTGAGGAAATTGCCCTCTTTAGAGTAGGGCATGGCATGTATAATGCGGCCCCGTTGTATCCGGGGCGCTGAAAACATTTCAAATACTTGATCCAGCTCCTTAGAACGGGCCGCCAATGCATTTATCCTGCATATCTTTAACGGCTGCTCCACTGCCGACTTGAACCCAAAAGGCCCGTGATCTCTTGACCAGTCCTGTCCTGCAAACCGTTGCCCTCGCCTGTGAGCGAGACCTTCGGCTGCTCTTCGAAAATCTCGAATTGAGACTGGCCAGTGGCGAAATGTTGCAAATCAGCGGCCCCAACGGCAGCGGCAAGACCAGCCTTTTACGCCTGCTTTGCGGGCTGATGCAGCCGACTGCCGGCCAGGTGCTGCTCAACGGCCAGCCATTGAACGAGCAACGCTTTGAGCTGGCGCGCAACCTGCTGTGGATCGGCCATGCCGCCGGGATCAAGGATTTGCTGACGCCGGAAGAAAACCTGAGCTGGCTGTGCGCCTTGCATCAACCTGCCTCCCAGGAGGCGATCTGGCAAGCGCTGGCGGCTGTGGGACTGCGGGGGTTCGAGGATGTTCCTTGCCATACGCTGTCTGCCGGGCAGCAACGCCGGGTCGCGTTGGCGCGGTTGTACCTGGAAAGCCCGCCGCTATGGATCCTCGATGAGCCATTCACCGCGCTCGACAAACAAGGCGTGGCGCAACTCGAAGAACATCTGGCCGCACACTGCGAGCGCGGCGGCATGGTGGTCTTGACCACTCACCACACGCTGACCCGGATGCCGGCCGGCTATCGCGACATTGACTTGGGGAATTGGGCCGTATGAGTGTTTTCGGCCTGTTGGTCGCCCGTGAAGCCCGATTGTTGTTCCGCCGTCCGGCGGAGTTGGCCAATCCGCTCGTATTCTTCGCGATCGTCGTTTCCCTGTTCCCGCTGGCGGTCGGCCCCGAGTCTCAATTGTTGCAAACCTTGTCTCCGGGACTGGTCTGGGTAGCAGCGCTTTTATCGGTTTTGCTCTCGCTGGACGGGCTTTTCCGCAGTGATTTCGAAGACGGATCGCTTGAACAGTGGGTCCTTTCGTCGCACCCCCTGCCTCTTCTGGTTTTGGCCAAGGTACTGGCACACTGGTCCTTCTCTGGCCTGGCACTGGTTTTGCTCGCGCCGTTACTGGCATTGATGCTTGGTTTGCCAACCGCCTGTCTGCCGGTGTTGCTGCTTTCCTTGTTGCTGGGTACACCGGTGCTGAGCCTGCTCGGTGCGGTGGGCGCGGCCCTGACGGTGGGATTGAAGCGCGGTGGCCTGTTACTGGCGCTGCTGATTCTGCCGTTGTACATCCCGGTGTTGATTCTCGGCAGTGGCGCCTTGCAGGCGGCATTGCAGGGGATGCCGGCGACCGGTTATCTCTTGTGGCTTGGTAGCCTGACCGCCCTGGCGATAACCCTGACACCTTTTGCAATCGCTGCTGGCCTGAAGATCAGCGTCGGCGAATAATGAGGTCTGGTTATTTTTTAACCAGTAAAGACCCTTTTTGGCTGCTTCGTGATGGCGAGCAGCAACCGTGATGGAAACAGTAATGAACTGGACCTGGTTTCATAAGCTTGGCTCGCCCAAATGGTTTTACGGCATCAGCGGCAAACTGCTGCCGTGGCTGAGTGTCGCGGCGTTGCTGCTGATCAGCGTTGGTGTCGTGTGGGGCCTGGCTTTTGCGCCGCCGGATTACCAGCAAGGCAACAGCTTTCGCATCATTTATATCCACGTTCCGGCCGCCATCCTGGCCCAGTCCATCTACGTGATGCTGGCGATCTGTGGCATCGTCGGGCTGGTGTGGAAGATGAAACTGGCCGACGTCGCCCTGCAATGCGCCGCGCCCATCGGCGCCTGGATGACCGCCGTGGCGCTGGTTACCGGCGCGATCTGGGGCAAACCGACCTGGGGTTCGTGGTGGGTCTGGGATGCACGACTTACGTCCATGCTTATTCTGCTGTTTCTGTACTTCGGTCTTATTGCGCTGGGCAACGCGATCAGCAATCGTGACAGTGCCGCCAAGGCCTGCGCGGTATTGGCGATTGTCGGCGTGATCAACATCCCGATCATCAAGTACTCGGTGGAGTGGTGGAACACGCTGCACCAGGGCGCGACGTTCACCCTCACCGAAAAACCGGCAATGCCCGTCGAGATGTGGCTGCCACTGCTGCTGACGGCGCTGGGGTTCTACTGTTTCTTCGGCGCGGTGCTGCTGCTGCGCATGCGCCTTGAAGTGCTCAAGCGCGAAGCCCGGGCGAGCTGGGTGAAGGCCGAAGTGCAGAACAGTCTGGAGGTCGCTCGATGAGTTTCGCTTCATTCGGCGACTTTCTCGCCATGGGCCATCACGGCCTGTATGTCTGGTCCGCCTATGGCATCAGCCTGGCGGTGCTGGCCCTCAACGTGGCGGCGCCAATCCTGGCCCGCAAGCGGTATCTGCAACAAGAGGCGCGTCGTCTGCGCCGGGAGAACGGCAAGTGAATCCGCTGCGCAAAAAGCGTCTTATCATCATTCTCGCGATCCTGGTCGGTGTCGGCGCTGCCGTCGGTCTGGCCCTGAGCGCCCTGCAGCAAAACATCAATCTGTTTTACACCCCGACCCAGATCGCCAACGGCGAAGCCCCGCAAGACACGCGCATCCGCGCTGGCGGCATGGTCGAAAAAGGTTCGCTGCAACGTTCCGGCGATTCGCTGGACGTGAAATTTGTCGTCACTGACTTCAGTAAATCCGTGACCATCACTTATCGCGGCATCCTTCCGGACCTGTTCCGCGAAGGGCAGGGCATCGTTGCCCTGGGCAAGCTCAACGCCGACGGCGTGGTGGTGGCCGACGAAGTGCTGGCCAAGCACGATGAAAAGTACATGCCGCCGGAAGTGACCAAGGCTTTGAAAGACAGTGGTCAATCTGCTCCAACGCCCGCGAAGGAGGGTTGATCGATGATGTCCGGACTGTTTATCCCTGAACTCGGCCACCTGGCCATGATTCTGGCGCTGTGTTTCGCGCTGGTTCAGGCCGTGGTGCCGTTGTTCGGTGCCTGGCGTGGTGACCGCTTGTGGATGAGCCTGGCCCAGCCGGCCGCCTGGGGGCAATTCGCGTTTCTGTTGTTCGCCTTCGGCTGCCTGACCTACGCCTTCATGGCCGACGATTTCTCCGTCGCCTACGTTGCCAGCAACTCCAACAGCGCCTTGCCGTGGTACTACAAGTTCAGCGCTGTGTGGGGCGCGCACGAAGGATCGTTGCTGCTGTGGGCGTTGATCCTCGGCGGCTGGACCTTTGCGGTGTCGGTGTTCTCCCGGCAGTTGCCGCAAGTGATGCTGGCGCGCGTGCTGGCGGTGATGGGCATGATCAGCACCGGTTTCCTGCTGTTCCTGATCCTCACCTCGAACCCTTTCGCCCGCATCCTGCCGCAGATTCCCACGGACGGTCGCGATCTCAACCCACTGCTGCAAGACATCGGCCTGATCGTTCACCCGCCGATGCTGTACATGGGTTATGTCGGTTTCTCCGTGGCCTTCGCTTTCGCCATCGCTGCACTGCTGGGCGGTCGGCTTGATGCGGCATGGGCTCGCTGGTCCCGTCCGTGGACCATCGTCGCCTGGGCCTTCCTCGGTATCGGTATCACTCTCGGTTCATGGTGGGCGTACTACGAACTCGGCTGGGGCGGCTGGTGGTTCTGGGACCCGGTGGAAAACGCCTCCTTCATGCCATGGCTTGTGGGTACGGCGCTGATTCACTCGTTGGCGGTCACGGAAAAACGGGGCGTGTTCAAGAGCTGGACCGTGTTGCTGGCCATCGCCGCGTTCTCGTTGAGTTTGCTGGGGACCTTCCTCGTGCGTTCCGGCGTGCTGACCTCGGTTCACGCCTTTGCGTCCGACCCTGAGCGCGGTGTGTTCATCCTGATCTTCCTGCTGTTTGTGGTCGGTGGTTCGCTGACGTTGTTCGCCCTGCGCGCTCCCGTGGTGAAGAGCCACGTTGGCTTCAACCTCTGGTCCCGGGAAACCCTGCTGCTGGGTAACAACCTGGTGCTGGTGGTGGCAGCCTCGATGATTCTGCTGGGCACGTTGTATCCGCTGATCCTCGATGCAATGACGGGCGCCAAGCTGTCGGTCGGCCCGCCGTACTTCAACGCACTGTTCATTCCTTTGATGGCCTTGCTGATGGTGGTGATGGCGGTCGGCATGCTGGTGCGCTGGAAAGACACCCCGGTCAAATGGCTGATGAGCATGCTGACCCCGGTGTTGCTCGGCAGCGCCGCGCTGGCCGTGGTCGCCGGTATCGCTTATGGCGATTTCAATTGGGCAGTGATTGCGACGTTCATGCTCGCCGCCTGGGTGTTGCTGGCCGGTGTGCGTGACATCTTCGACAAGACTCGCCACAAAGGCCTGATCAAAGGCCTGCCGACCTTGACCCGCAGTTATTGGGGCATGCAGGTCGCTCACCTCGGCATCGCCGTGTGTGCCCTTGGCGTTGTGCTGTCGAGCCAGAACAGTGCCGAGCGCGACCTGCGTCTGGCGCCGGGTGAGTCCATGGACCTGGGCGGTTACCAGTTCGTATTCGAAGGCGCCAAGCATTTCGAAGGCCCGAACTTCACCTCCGACAAAGGCACCGTTCGGGTGATCCGCAACGGCAAGGAAATCAGCGTGCTACACCCGGAAAAACGCCTCTACACCGTGCAGAACTCGGTGATGACCGAAGCCGGGATCGACGCCGGTTTCACCCGCGACCTCTACGTTGCACTCGGCGAGCCGTTGGGCGATGGCGCCTGGGCTGTGCGCGTTCACGTCAAACCGTTCGTGCGCTGGATCTGGTTCGGTGGTTTGCTCACCGGTTTGGGCGGGTTGCTCGCGGCATTGGATCGCCGTTACCGGGTCAAGGTGAATAGCCGTGTGCGTGAAGCGCTGGGCATGACGGGAGCCACGGCATGAGACGTTGGTTGATGCTGTTGCCCCTGGCGATTTTCCTGCTGGTGGCTGTTTTCCTTTATCGCGGTCTGTTCCTGAACCCGGCCGAGTTGCCTTCGGCGATGATCAACAAACCGTTCCCGGAGTTTTCCCTGCCGGCGGTGCAGGGCGACAAAACCCTGACCCGGGACGATATTCTGGGTAAACCAGCGTTGGTTAACGTCTGGGGCACCTGGTGCATTTCCTGCCGGGTCGAGCATCCGGTGCTGAACAAACTGGCCGAGAAAGGCGTGGTGATCTACGGCATCAACTACAAGGACATCAACGCTGACGCCTTGAAGTGGCTGGCGGAATTCCACAATCCGTACCAGCTGGACATCCGTGACGATGAAGGCACTTTGGGTTTGAACCTCGGCGTTTACGGCGCTCCGGAAACTTTCTTCATCGACGCCAAGGGCATCATCCGCGACAAGTTCGTTGGCGTGATCGACGAACAGGTCTGGCGTGAAAAACTGGCGGCCAAGTATCAGGCGCTGGTTGATGAGGCCAAGCCATGAAGCGCTGGATAGCCGCCGCGGTATTGGGCTTGAGCATGGCCGGCGTGGCGCACGCGGCCATCGATACCTACGAGTTCGCCAAAGAAGGTGATCGCGAGCGTTTTCGCGAGCTGACCAAAGAGCTGCGTTGCCCCAAGTGCCAGAATCAGGACATTGCCGATTCCAACGCACCGATCGCCGCCGACCTGCGCAAAGAGATTTTTCGCATGCTCGGCGAGGGCAAGGACAACCAGCAGATCATCGACTTCATGGTTGACCGCTACGGTGATTTCGTCCGTTACAAGCCTGCTCTGAACGCCAAGACTGCTGTGCTCTGGTTCGGCCCTGCCGGCCTGCTGCTGGGCGGTTTTGTGATCATCGCCGTGATCGTCCGGCGTCGTCGCGTGCAACGCGTTGACACCAAGGATGAGCTCTCTGCCGAGGAGCGTGAGCGCCTCGACCACCTGTTGGATAAAACCAAGAATGATTGATTTCTGGCTCGCTGCAGGTCTGCTGCTTCTGGTTGCCCTGAGTTTTCTGCTGATTCCCGTTCTGCGTGGTCGTCGCGCCCAGCTTGAAGAGGACCGTACGGCGCTGAACGTCGCGCTGTATCAGGAGCGCGTGGCTGAGTTGCAGACTCAGCAGGAAGAGGGCGTTCTCGACGCCACGCAAATGGACTCCGGTCGCGCCGAAGCCGCCCGTGAATTGCTCGCCGACACTGAAGGCGTCGAGGCGCCTCGCGTGTCCCGCCTGGGCAAACCGTGGCCCTTGCTGGCGGCGATTCTGGTGCCGGTGCTGGGTCTTGGCCTCTATCTGCATTTTGGGGCGAGCGACAAGGTCGAACTGACCCGTGAATTCTCCCAGGCGCCGCAGTCGATGGAAGAGATGACCCGTCGCCTGGAACGTGCGGTCGCGGCTCAGCCGGATTCGGCTGAAGGCCTGTATTTCCTCGGTCGCACGTACATGGCGCAGGATCGCCCTGGCGATGCGGCGAAGATCTTCGAACGCACGGTGAGCCTGGCCGGTCGTCAGCCGGAGCTGTTGGGTCAATGGGCTCAGGCCCAGTACTTCGCCGACGGCAAGAAGTGGTCGGACAAGGTCCAGGCCCTGACCGACGAAGCGCTCAAAGCCGATCCGAAAGAAGTCACCAGCCTTGGCTTGCTCGGTATCGCTGCCTTTGAAAGCCAGCGTTATCAGGACGCCATCGACTATTGGAATCGCCTGTTGGTGCAACTGCCGCCGGAAGACGGTTCCCGCGCCGCGCTGCAAGGCGGCATCACTCGGGCCACAGAGAAACTTGAAGCCAGCGGCGGCAAGGTGGCCCAGGCGCCGGCTGCCAAGGTGGCGGCAGTGCTCAAGGTGCGAGTGGACCTGGCACCCGAGCTGAAAGCCAAGGTTCAGCCGGGCGACAGCGTCTTCATCTTCGCCCGCGCCACCGCAGGGCCTCCTGCGCCATTGGCCGCCAAGCGCTTGACCGTGGCCGACTTGCCGGCGACCGTCGAGCTGGGCGACGCCGATGCAATGATGCCGCAGTTGAAACTGTCGAACTTCCCTGAAGTCCAACTGGTTGCGCGCATCTCCCGCGCCGGCAAACCCACTGCCGGCGAATGGATCGGTCGCAGCCAGCCTCTGGCCAGCAGCACCACAGCGCAGCAAACACTGACCATCGACAGCCCGGACAAATGACAGGAATCGCCACTATGACCACCATCGCTCGTATCACCCTGCTCAGTATGGTTTTGGGGTTAAGCGCTTGCGTGGTCCAGCCGCAGCAGCCTGAACAGCTGCCACCGATCCCGCCGTCGCAGCCGCGCCCGACGCCGTCCCCGACACCGACTCCGAGCAAACCGAACATTCCGGCCAAGCCCGCCAAACCGCTGCCACGCACCTCCGCCAGCTTCGCGCCGCCACCGGGTGGCAACAGCCATTGGGACGCCAAGCTCGGCGTGTACGTTCTCGATGATCAGACCAACACCTTCTACCGCCAGCGCACGTATTACCGCTGGAATAACGGCTGGAGCCGGTCGATCAGCCCGAACGGGCCATGGGAAGAGACCGACATCCAGGGCGTGCCGGGCGGGTTGGGACGACAATTCGGGCAGTAAACAGAAACGGCGATCCTTGGATCGCCGTTTTGTTTTTTGTGCATTTTTCAGACCTCCTTTGTCAGCAACCCCTGCACATACTCCACAAACGCCCGAGCCTTTGCGCTGGCCATTCTGCCCGTGGGAAACACCGCCCAAAGGTCCTGATTCGGCAACGTCCAATCCTTCATTACCTCCCTGACCGCGCCGTTGGCCAGTTCCGGGGCAAACATCCATTCGGACGCCATGGTCAGCCCTTGATGGGCGAGCACGGCTGCGCGCAGACCTTCGGCGGCGTTGACGCTGACTCGGCCGTTGATGATCACTTCTAGCTGAGTGAAAGTGTTCATTCTTGGAAAGTATGCCGCCGTCCGCAATCACACCCTGTAAAACAACCAAGCGTCGCGTTGCGGATTTTTGTGCTTGAGTAAAGATAACTCTAGGGTTACTTTTGTTTGGGCCTGAGCAAGGAGGCTATTGGTGCAGAGCAGGCTATTGATCAAGGAGTTGGAGGAGGCCGGCTGGATACTGGATCGGATTACCGGCAGTCATCACCTCTTCAAACACCGATACAACCCGTACACGATACCCGTCCCTCATCCGAAAAAGGATTTGCCGATCGGGACGGTCAAAAGCATCAGGAGGCGAGCCGGGTTGTATTGCCCGGGAGCCAGTCATGCAGGAGATCCATAATGCAATATCCAATCTGTATCGAGTGGGGCGACGAGAACACCGCCATCGGTATTCAGATCCCCGATATTCCAGGCGCCGTAACGGCCGGGGATACGTTTGAAGACGCCTACAACGCGGCGGTCGAGATTGCCCACATCATGCTTCAGGAGATTGCGGCTGACGGGGAGTCGATTCCCATGCCTACCTCTGCTGCTGCCCACCGTGGGAATCCGGACTTCGCCGACATGGGCTGGGGCATGCTGGAGCTGGACATCGCGCCGTACATGGGCAAAACCGAGAAGGTCAATGTGACGCTGCCCGGCTATGTGATTCAGCGTATCGATCGTTATGTGCGCGAGCACAATGTCAAAAGCCGCTCTTCGTTTCTGGCAGATGCGGCGATGGAGAAGTTGGTTCGGCACTGAGTGGTGCCAGCCACTCAGCAATCGCAGTCAACCTCTGTCCCCTAGGCGCGAGCCGTGCGGGCGATCCGATTCGCCCGCGATGCTTCTAAAGCTTCACGCCGTCGCCAATGAACGCTTTTGCGAAACACTCAAAAACCGCAGCAATGCCAACAAAGGAAACGCGCTACCCACAATCACGATCCACAACCAGCCGCCGTGTTCATACACCGCACTGGCCACCGAGGAGCCAAATGCGCCACCGATGAATATGCTGGTCATGTACAGCGCATTCAGGCGGCTGCGGCTTTTGGCGTCGAGGGCGTAGACCGCGCGTTGACCGAGCACCATGTTCATCTGCACACAGAAATCAAGCACCACGCCGGTGACCGCGAGGCCAATGACGCTGTAGACCGGATGGATGAAGGCGGGCAGAAAACTCAGGCTGGCGAACAGCAGGGCCAGCAACGAGGCGATGCGGGTGTGGCCGGCATCCGCCAATCGACCGGCAATGGGGGCGGCGATGGCGCCGATGGCCCCGACCAGGGCGAAGATCGCGATCTGGGTTTGCGACAAGCCATGATTGCGAGCGAGTTCCAGCGGCACGGCGGTCCAGAACAGGCTGAAGCTGGCGAACATGCAGCCCTGGTAAAACGCCCGCTGGCGCAACACCGGTTGTTGCCGCAACAGGGTCCACAAAGACCCCAGCAACTGACCATAAGAAGCGCTGTGATCAGGCTGACGCTTGGGAATCGTCAGCGCCAACACCATGCTGATTGCCGCCATCAATACCGCTGCAATCACAAACATCGCACGCCAGCCAAAATGGTCAGCCACCACGCTCGACACCGGTCGCGCCAACAGAATCCCCAACAGCAAACCGCCCATGATCCCGCCGACCACACGGCCCCGAGACTCTTCCGGCGCCAAATGTGCAGCCAGTGGAATCAGGATCTGCACCGACACCGAACTGAACCCCACCAGCAGCGAGATCAGCAAAAACACGTTGGGCTGATCGGTGAACGCCGCGCCCAGCAGGCTGGCAATCGCCACCACGGTGGTGATGATCATCAATCGGCGGTTTTCCAGCAAATCACCCAGCGGCACCAGGAAGAACAGACCCAATGCGTAACCGATCTGAGTCAACGAAACGATCAGGCTGGCCATGGTGCTGGTCAAGCCGATGTCCGGCGCGATCAGGCCGATGATCGGTTGGGCGTAGTAGATGTTGGCAACGATGGCGCCGCAGCAGAAGGCAAACACCAGCACCATGCCTCGGGTCATTGTCGCGGTGCCCTGGGGCACTGGGTTCGCTGGGTTCATAACGGGTCTCGCTGAGCAAAAGAGAATGCGCGCAGGCTAAAGGGCTGACGCGTACGGCGGAAGAGGGTTTGGAGTGATAGCAATTATTCCGTTGCGGAATGAGCGACAGAGGATGTGCTGCAAGATCCTGACGTTTGTCGCCGAAGTAACTGCTTGGCGCAAATCCTGTGGGAGTGAGCCTGCTCGCGATAGCGGCGTGTCAGGCAACCCATTTATCGAATGGATAAATGTCATCGCGAGCAGGCTCACTCCCACAGGGGATCTTCAGCGAACACGAGCGACAAAAAAGGCGACCTTCCCAGGTCGCCTTTTTCATTGGCTTCAGCAATTACTGGCCGCTGTAGATCTGATCAAAGACCCCGCCATCATTGAAGTGAGTCTTCTGCACCGTTCGCCAGTCACCAAAGGTCTTCTCCACCGACAGGAAATCCACTTTCGGGAAACGATCGGTGTACTTGGCCAGCACCGCCGGATCACGCGGGCGCAGATAGTTCGCCGCAGCAATCTCCTGACCTTGCGGCGACCACAGGTACTTCAGATATTCCTCGGCAACCGCACGGGTGCCTTTCTTGTCGACGGTTTTGTCGACCACCGACACGGGCGGCTCGGCTTCGGCGGAGACGCTTGGGTAGATGACTTCGAACTGATCACGACCAAATTCACGGGCAATCATTTCCGCTTCGTTTTCGAAGGTCACCAGCACATCACCCAGCTGGTTGGTCATGAAGGTCGTCGTGGCGGCGCGGCCACCGGTGTCGAGCACTGGTGCTTGTTTGAACAGCTTGCCGACGAAGTCTTTTGCTTTGCTTTCGTCGCCACCGTTTTTCAGCACATAACCCCAGGCCGAGAGGTAGGTGTAGCGGCCGTTACCGGACGTTTTCGGGTTTGGCACGATCACCTGCACGCCGTCCTTGAGCAGGTCAGGCCAGTCTTTCAGGGCTTTCGGGTTGCCTTTGCGGACGATGAACACGGTGGCCGAGGTGAATGGCGCGCTGTTGTTCGGCAGGCGTGTGACCCAGTTATCCGGGACCAGTTTGCCGTTGTCCGCCAGGGCGTTGATGTCGGTGGCCATGTTCATGGTGATGACGTCAGCCGGCAGGCCATCGATCACTGAACGCGCCTGTTTGCTGGAGCCGCCGAAGGACATCTGCAGGGTGATGTTTTCGTTGTGCTCGGCTTGCCAGTGTTTCTGGAAGGCCGTGTTGTAGTCCTTGTAGAAGTCGCGCATTACGTCGTAGGAAACGTTAAGCAGGGTCGGTGCGGCCTGGGCCACGCTGGACAAAGCCAGGCCAGCAGCAAGAAGTGAGGCGCCAAAGAGTTTTTTCACTGCGCAGTCCTTGTTTTATAAATATTTAAAAGTGAGGCAATTTGCCAGCGACTATAACGGGGCTCGCATAGTCCTTTAAAGATTAAAAAGTGCTTTGCTTATTCCGTTTTCTTAAACAACGCATTCCCGCATCGCGAGCAGAACGCCGCCCCATGCTCGTGGTTGTTTTTCTTGCACACCGGACAATCATGTTGCAGTTGTTCGCCGCGCATGGCGTTGGCCAGTTCGGCGGTGAAAATTCCCGTCGGCACGGCGATGATCGAGTAACCGGTGATCATCACCAGCGACGAAATCACCTGGCCCAGCGGCGTTTTCGGCACGATGTCGCCGAAGCCCACGGTGGTCAGCGTGACGATAGCCCAATAGATGCCTTTGGGAATGCTGGTGAAACCGTGCTCCGGGCCTTCGATCACGTACATCAGCGTACCGAACACTGTCACGAGGGTGCAGACGCTGACGAGAAACACCACGATCTTCTGCTTGCTGCCGCGCAATGCGGACATCAGATAGTTGGCTTGCTTGAGGTACGGGCTCAGCTTGAGCACGCGGAAAATCCGCAGCATCCGAATGATCCGGATAATCAGCAGGTACTGCGCATCGGCGTAATACAGCGCAAGAATGCCGGGCACGATCGCCAGCAAATCCACCAGTCCATAGAAGCTGAACGCGTAGCGTAACGGCTTGGGCGAACAGTACAGTCGCAGGCCGTATTCGATGGCGAAGATGACCGTGAAGCCCCACTCGATGTACGCCAGCAGGTCGGCGTAGTTCTGGTGAACCGCGTCGATGCTGTCGAGCATCACGATCACAATGCTGGCGAGAATGATCAACAGCAGGATGCCGTCGAAGCGCCGCCCAGCCACTGTGTCGCTCTGGAAAATCATGACGTAAAGCTCTTCACGCCAGTTTCTGTTGCTGTCCATGGATACCGCCTGAACCGATGATCAGCGAAGCCTAGGTTGATTCTCCTCCAGAGTGCAAGGCGCACGGGTGACAGGGGGCTTGCCGAGCATTTGAACCACCGTGCGGATCAGCCAGCAGGAAAGGATGAACGGCGCGGTCAGCGTTGGCAGACCGATGGCGGCAAACACCGGCGTCAGCAACAGCGCTGATGCAATACCGATGAGCGGCAGCCAAGGCTTCTGGCGCTGCGAGCTGAAGGCGAGGGCGGCGAGTACGGCGTTATAGCCACCGAGGCCGATCAATGCGGTGTAGAAGTCGTGATTCAGCATGCTCCAGCCCATGCCGGCGACAGACGCCAACAACGCCCAGCAGAATGCGCGGCGATCAGCGATCAGCAAACCCGTGGCAATCATCGCACCGGCCAGTGGATGACCGAGGAACATCACCTGGCCGAGGCCTTTGAGTGGTGCGGCGAGTATGTTCAGCGTATTGATTTCGATCACGTGCGCGGTTGTCGAGGGCGTGGCGAAGCACAGCAACAACCAGCCCAATCCCACGAAAGGTGCCGTATAGGCAGGCAGGTATTGGCTGATCCGCACGCGCTTGAGCCATTGCTGAGTGACCATCGCGCTCAGGCCGCCGGCAGCGATGATCAGCGGCGGTAACACCGCGGACCAGGGAAAGTAGAGGCTCAGCAGCAAACCGAGCAATACACCGTTGTAGCTGAAGAGCCCGGCCTGTCGATCGGCCTTGGCATAGCCACGTCGTTGCGCGGTGAGCAACCCGGCGACACCGCCCAGCAATGCACCGCCGAGCAGGGTGGGCGCGGTGAACAGAATGGCCAACAGGCACAGCAGACCGCACAGCGGATGGCGCTGGAGGAAGATCTGACTGAAACCGTTGAGCAGGGCAGTCGCCCAATCGGGGCAGTGGGTGTTGAAGTGGTTGGCAGGCATGGCAGTTCTGAAAGACAGTGAAACCGAGTCGCCCGCATCGCCAGCAGGCTGGCTCCCACACTGAATCTCAGTTCAGTATTGATTCCGTGATCGGCACAAAACCAATGTGGGAGCCAGCCTGCTGGCGATGAGGCCGGTATGGGCGCTCTAGATCAACGTCTCGATACGCAAGGAGTTAGTCGACCCCGGCTGCCCAAACGGCACACCCGCGGTGATCAACAAGGTGTCGCCACGCTTGGCCATGCCCTGCGCCTGGGCAATCTCCAGCGCCGTCGAGCACACCTCATCCACCTGCCGCAGCCGATCATTGACCACCGAATGCACGCCCCAGGCCACCGTCAACCGGCGAGCGGTTTGCAGGTTTGGCGTCAGGTTGAGGATCGGCACCGTCGGCCGCTCCCGCGCCGCCCGCAAACTCGACGTGCCGGATTCGCTGTAATTCACCAGTACCGCCACTGGCAACACATTGCTGATGCGACGAATCGCGCAGCTGATCGCATCGGAAACCGTCGCCTCGGCCTTGGGCCGGCTGACGTCAAGTTGCGCCTGATAGTCCGGACCGTTTTCCACCTGGCGAATGATCTTGCTCATCATCTGCACGGCCTCCAGCGGGTACTCACCGGACGCGGTTTCCGCCGACAGCATCACCGCATCCGCACCTTCGGCCACGGCGTTGGCGACATCGGTCACCTCGGCACGGGTCGGGGCAGGGGAGAAGCGCATCGACTCGAGCATCTGCGTCGCCACCACCACCGGTTTGCCGAGCTGACGGCAGATGCTGATGATGTTTTTCTGAATCTGCGGCACGCTTTCGGCCGGCACTTCCACGCCCAGGTCACCGCGAGCAACCATGATCGCATCGCTCAATTCGGCGATCTCGCGCAGTTGCGTCACGGCCGAAGGCTTCTCGATCTTGGCCATCAAAAACGCTTTGTCGCCGATCAGTTCGCGCGCCTCGCGGATGTCTTGCGGGCGCTGCACAAACGACAGCGCGACCCAGTCCACACCCAGCTCCAGGCCGAAGCTCAGATCGCGACGGTCCTTGGCGGTCAGCGGGCTCAGGTCCAGCACCGCTTGCGGCACGTTCACGCCTTTGCGATCCGACAGCTCGCCGCCATTCAGCACCGTGGTGTCGATGGCGTCGGAGTACTTGGTCACCACGCGAAGACGCAGCTTGCCGTCGTCCAGCAGCAGGTCCATGCCCGGTTCGAGCGCCGCGATGATTTCCGGGTGAGGCAAGTTGACCCGGCGTTCATCCCCCGGTGTCGGGTCCAGGTCCAGACGCAGCGCCTGACCGCGATGCAATTGCACCTTGCCCTCGGCGAATTTGCCAACCCGCAGTTTCGGACCTTGCAGGTCCATCAGAATGCCCAGCGGATAATTCAGCTGGCGCTCGACTTCACGAATCCACTGATAGCGCTGAGCGTGGTCGGCGTGATCGCCGTGGCTGAAGTTCAGGCGAAAGATGTTGACCCCGGCCTGCACCAGCTCACGGATGTCGTCGATCCCGTGAGTGGCAGGACCGAGGGTGGCGAGGATTTTAACCTTCTTGTCAGGCGTCATTTTTAGGGCTCTCGAGAATCAGGATGGCACGGAAGTCGTTGACGTTGGTGCGGGTCGGTTCAGTGACGATCAGCGCTTCCAGCGCCTCGAAATAGCCGTAGCCATTGTTGTTGTCCAACTCGTCGCTGGCGCTCAGGCCGAGGGCGGCGGCGCGGGCGTAGCTGTCCGGAGTCATGATTGCGCCGGCATTGTCTTCGGAGCCATCGATGCCATCGGTGTCGCCAGCCAGCGCGTAGACGCCGGGCAGGCCTTTGAGGCTGTCGGTCAGGCTGAGCAGGAATTCGGCGTTGCGTCCGCCACGGCCATTGCCGCGTACGG
Organism: Pseudomonas sp. FW305-20; assembly: GCF_058788075.1. Classification (NCBI taxonomy): domain Bacteria; kingdom Pseudomonadati; phylum Pseudomonadota; class Gammaproteobacteria; order Pseudomonadales; family Pseudomonadaceae; genus Pseudomonas; species Pseudomonas sp. FW305-20. The sequence goes on from NZ_JBYTAJ010000015.1 coordinate 132,827, forward strand.
TGACCGTGGTTTCACCGCCCGAGAGGATCACGCAGGGCGCCGCCAATGGCTGACCGTGCAGCACAACCTGACGGGCGATGCCGGCGTGAACCTTGGCCACTTCGCGGGATTCGCCTTCCAGGTCGCCGAGTATCAGCGGGCTGAAACCGGCCTGCCGCGCTTTCACCGCAGCGGCTTCAAGCGACTGCTGCGGACGGGCGATCAGTTGGAAGTGACTGCGCGCCAGGCTCGGGTCGCCGGGTTTGACCGTCTCTGACTCCGGGCTCTGCAGCCAGTTGCGCACCGAGGCCGGGACTTCAATGGCGTAACGCTTGAGGATCGCCAGGGCTTCGCCGGAAGTGCTCGGATCGGCCACGGTGGGGCCGGAGGCGATGACCGTGGCGAGGTCGCCCGGTACATCGGAAATCGCATAGGTATAAACAGTGGCAGGCCAGCAGGCTTTGCCGAGGCGGCCGCCCTTGATCGCCGAGAGGTGCTTGCGCACGCAATTCATCTCGCCGATGGTGGCGCCGGATTTGAGCAGGGCTTTGTTGATCGACTGCTTGTCGGCCAGGGTGATGCCGGCCGCGGGCAACGCCAGCAGGGCAGAGCCGCCGCCCGAGAGCAGGAAGATCACACGGTCGTCTTCAGTCAGGTTGCTGACCAGTTCCAACACGCGTTTGGCCACCGCCAGACCGGCAGCATCAGGCACCGGATGAGCGGCTTCGACCACTTCGATTTTTTCACAGGGGGCGCCGTGACCGTAACGCGTCACTACTAAACCTGACACTTCACCCTGCCAGCAACGCTCCACCACTTGAGCCATGGCCGCGGCGGCTTTGCCAGCGCCGATGACGATCACCCGACCGCTGCGGTCTTTGGGCAAATGGGCTTCGAGGACTTGCTGCGGATGGGCCGCGTCGATGGCTGTGGCAAACAGCTCGCGCAGGAATTGTTGCGGATTGACCGACATGGCGGGCTCCCAATCTTTTTGTTCTTGGTTTACGCAGATGATCGTTCCCACGCTCTGCGTGGGAATGCCTCAATGGACGCTCCGCGTCCGCTTCGGCAGGGACGCGGAGCGTCCCGGGCTGCATTCCCACGCGGAGCGTGGGAACGATCAGCACAGGCGGGTGTTACTTATCGCGAATCGAGAAATTCGCCATGTGTTCCAGGCCCTTGATCAGCGCCGAGTGGTCCCAGTTGCTGCCACCGATCGCTGCACAAGTGCTGAACACTTGCTGGGTGTTGGCGGTGTTCGGCAGGTTGATGCCCAGCTCGCGTGCGCCGGCCAGGGCCAGGTTCAGGTCCTTCTGGTGCAGGCTGATGCGGAAGCCTGGGTCGAAAGTGCCTTTGATCATGCGCTCGCCGTGCACTTCGAGGATCTTCGAGGAGGCGAAGCCGCCCATCAGTGCTTCGCGCACCTTGGCCGGATCGGCACCGTTTTTTGATGCAAACAGCAGGGCTTCGGCCACGGCCTGGATGTTCAGCGCCACGATGATCTGGTTCGCTACTTTGGCGGTTTGACCATCGCCGTTGCCGCCGACCAGGGTGATGTTCTTGCCCATCGCCTGGAACAGCGGCAGAGCGCGTTCGAAGGCATCGGCATCGCCGCCGACCATGATGCTCAGGGTCGCGGCCTTGGCGCCGACTTCACCGCCGGATACTGGCGCGTCGAGGTACTGAGCGCCTTTTTCGTTGATTTTGGCAGCGAAGGCTTTGGTGGCGGTTGGTGAGATCGAGCTCATGTCGATCACGACCTTACCCTTGCCAACACCGGCCGCAACACCGTCGGCGCGGAATAGCACGTCATCGACCTGCGGGGTATCCGGCACCATGACGATGATGAATTCGGCTTCTTGCGCGACTTCTTTCGGGTTCGCCAGGGCGACGGCGCCACCGGCAATCAGGTCAGCTGGTGCAGCGTCGTGGTGCGCCGACAGGAACAGGCTGTGACCGGCTTTCTGCAGGTTCAATGCCATTGGGTGGCCCATGATGCCGGTGCCGATAAATCCGATTTTAGCCATGAGAAAGTCCTCTTGTTTTTATTGCTGCTTCAAGCAAATAGGGGAGCGTTGCGTTTTGTAGGAGTGAGCCTGCTCGCGATAGCGGTATGTAAGGCAACATCAATGTCGAATGTGCTGGCCTCATCGTCGGAACGCCGCCCGGAGCCGGCTCGCTCTTACAGGGGATCTGCGTCAGATTGCGTTGTGGGTTTTAAGCCAGCCCAGACCCGCTTCAGTGGTGGTCAGCGGCTTGTATTCGCAGCCAACCCAGCCCTGATACCCGATGCGGTCCAGGTGTTCGAACAGGAAGCGGTAGTTGATCTCACCGGTGCCCGGTTCGTTGCGCCCTGGGTTATCGGCCAACTGGATGTGGTTGATCTCGCCCAGGTGCGCAGCCATGGTGCGGGCCAGGTCGCCCTCCATGATTTGCATGTGGTAGATGTCGTATTGCAGAAACAGGTTGGCGCTGCCGACCTGTTCGCGAATCGACAGGGCTTGCGCCGTGTTGTTGAGGTAGAAACCCGGGATGTCGCGAGTGTTGATCGCTTCCATCACCAGTTTGATGCCCGCCGCTTGCAGCTTGTCGGCAGCGTACGCGAGGTTGGCGACGAAAGTTTTTTCCACGGTGGCATCGTCGACGCCTTGTGGACGGATACCGGCCAGGCAGTTGACCTGGGTGTTGCCCAACACTTTCGCGTAGGCAATCGCCAGATCGACACCGGCGCGGAACTCTTCAACCCGGTCCGGCAGGCACGCGATACCGCGTTCGCCCTTGGCCCAGTCACCGGCCGGCAGGTTGAACAGCACCTGGGTCAAGCCATTGGCATCGAGCTTGGCTTTGATCTCGGCGGAGCTGAAATCGTAAGGGAACAGGTATTCGACACCATTGAAGCCCGCCTTGGCGGCAGCTTCAAAACGGGCAAGAAAATCCTGCTCGGTGAACAGCATGGACAAGTTGGCTGCGAAACGCGGCATGGTGGTCTCCCGTAAAAATAGGTGCCTGTAGCAGCTGCCGAGGTACGAGGCTGCGTTGGGCTGCGAAGCGGCCCCCGAGCAGTCCTGCGGACACGCAACGCAGCCTCGTACCTCGGCAGCTGCTACAGGTATCAGGTCAACTTAATCAAGCAACGAAATCGCCGTTGGCGCATCGTTGCCGACCAGCGCCAGGTCTTCGAATTCGTTGACGGCGTTGATCTCGGTGCCCATGGAAATGTTGGTCACACGTTCCAGAATAATCTCAACGATCACCGGCACCTTGAACTCTTCGATCAGCTCCTGAGCCCTGCGCAGGGCAGGCTGGATCTGGCTCGGTTCGAATACACGCAGCGCCTTGCAGCCCAGGCCTTCGGCGACCGCGACGTGGTCGACACCGTAACCGTTGAGTTCCGGAGCGTTCAAGTTGTCGAAAGACAGCTGCACGCAGTAGTCCATGTCGAAACCGCGCTGAGCCTGACGAATCAGCCCCAGGTACGAGTTGTTCACCACCACGTGGATGTACGGCAGTTTGAACTGCGCGCCCACCGCCAGTTCTTCGATCATGAACTGGAAGTCATAGTCGCCCGACAGCGCCACAACTTTACGGGTCGGATCGGCCTTGACCACACCCAGCGCTGCCGGAATGGTCCAGCCCAACGGACCGGCCTGACCACAGTTGATCCAGTGACGCGGTTTGTAAACGTGCAGGAACTGCGCGCCGGCAATCTGCGACAGACCGATGGTGCTGACGTAGCACGTGTCTTTGCCGAACACCTGGTTCATCTCTTCGTAAACGCGTTGCGGCTTGACCGGCACGTTGTCGAAGTGAGTCTTGCGCTGCAGGCTGGACTTGCGCTGCTGGCAGTCTTGCAGCCAGCCACTGCGGTTTTTCAGTTTGCCGGCGGCTTGCCATTCGCGAGCGACTTCGATGAACACGGTCAGGGCGGCAGCGGCATCGGAAACGATGCCCAGGTCCGGGGTGAACACGCGGCCGATCTGGGTCGGTTCGATGTCAACGTGGATGAACTTGCGGCCTTCGGTGTAAACGTCGATCGAACCGGTGTGACGGTTGGCCCAACGGTTGCCGACACCCAGCACCAGGTCGGATTTGAGCATCGTCGCGTTGCCGTAGCGGTGCGAGGTTTGCAGGCCGACCATGCCGACCATCAACGGGTGATCGTCTGGAATGGTGCCCCAGCCCATCAGGGTCGGAACCACCGGAATACCGGTCAGCTCGGCAAATTCCACCAGCAATTCGCTGGCGTCGGCGTTGATGATGCCGCCGCCGGCCACCAGCAACGGACGCTCGGCCTGATCGAGCATGGCCAGGGCCTTCTCGATTTGCACGCGGTTCGCGGTTGGCTTGGCCAGCGGCAGTGGTTCATAGGCGTCGATGTCGAATTCGATTTCAGCCATCTGCACGTCGAACGGCAGATCGATCAGCACCGGGCCTGGACGGCCGGAGCGCATTTCGTAGAAGGCTTTCTGGAACGCGTAAGGCACCTGGCCCGGTTCCATGACGGTGGTTGCCCATTTGGTCACTGGCTTGACGATCGAGGTAATGTCGACGGCCTGGAAGTCTTCCTTGTGCATCCGAGCGCGGGGAGCCTGGCCGGTAATGCAAAGAATCGGGATCGAGTCGGCCGAGGCACTGTAGAGCCCGGTGACCATGTCGGTACCGGCAGGTCCCGAAGTGCCGATGCACACGCCGATGTTGCCGGCCTTGGTGCGGGTGTAGCCCTCGGCCATGTGCGAGGCGCCTTCAACGTGGCGAGCGAGGACGTGATCGATGCCACCGACCTTCTGCAAGGCGGAGTACAGCGGGTTGATCGCGGCGCCCGGGATGCCAAAAGCGGTATCAACCCCTTCACGGCGCATCACCAGAACGGCGGCTTCGATTGCTCTCATTTTGCTCATGGTTTTGGTGCCTCTTACGTTTTGTAATTGTATACAAGTGGCTTTGCGCAGAGTGTATTCACGGCGGACGGCGCAGGTCAATCCATTTTCTCAAGCGGCCGTTTCATTCGTCGGAAGCCCAATCTACTGTGGCTTTTCGTCGCGTGTGGCGTTTTACGAGAATTATTGTATACAAAAAAATAACTCATTGTGTTCTATTTGTTGCATCGGACTGTCGAACAAAACGCAGTCCAGCAGCTTTCCCTATAACAAAATGAGGACGGCACCATGAGCGCTTTAACCTTGAAAGTCGCAGTCAACCTGGCCAATCAGGCTATTTCCGCAGGGCGTGCAATCTCGGCGGCTCCATTGACCATCGCGGTACTGGATGCGGGTGGACACTTGGTCACCCTGCAGCGTGAAGACGGCGCCAGCCTGCTGCGCCCGCAGATCGCCATCGGCAAAGCCTGGGGCGCCATTGCCCTGGGTAAAGGCTCACGCCTGCTGGCACTGGACGCACAACAACGCCCGGCGTTTATCGCCGCTTTGAACAGTCTGGGGCAGGGCAGTGTGGTGCCGGCACCGGGTGGGGTGTTGATTCGGGATCAGGACGGGAACGTGCTGGGGGCTGTCGGTATCAGCGGTGATCTTTCTGATGTTGATGAGCAATGTGCGATCACTGCGATCGAGGCGGCGGGGTTGCGGGCGGATGCTGGGGTGACTGCTTGATTTGGTGTAACTGACTAATCGCTATCGTGAGCAGGAGGATCGGGGTTGGACGCAAAATGTCTGAACACACAAATCCCCTGTAGGAGTGAGCCTGCTCGCGATAGCTATCTTCCAGATACATCCAGCCAACAATTTGCCCTCCCACTTGAATCCACAGAGCTAGGCTTCTCATGACTTGATCATTGGAGGCAAAGGAATGCCGGACTCACCTGCTGCACACCGATTGAGAGTCGGGCGCTATGCCGAAGCCAGTCGAATTTATTTGTTAACCACCAATACACTTCACAGGGCCCCGGTTTTCAAGGATTTCACCTTGGGCAGGCTGGTGGTCGATCAATTTCGAAATGCACAGAAATTCGGCTTGGCGAACTCGCTGGCCTGGGTGGTCATGCCAGATCATTTTCATTGGCTGATTGAGCTGAGGAAGGGATCTTTAAGTGAGCTGATGCAGAAAACCAAGTCGATGAGTACCAAAGCCGTGAAGCTGTCTACCGGTCGAACCACCAGTCTCTGGCAGAGAGGATTTCATGATCGGGCACTGAGGCGGGAAGAGGATTTGGTGAAATTGGCTCGATATGTAGTAGCCAACCCATTGCGGGCTGGGCTGGTGGAAAAGCTTGGCGACTATCCGTTGTGGGATGCCGCTTGGGTTTGAGCTGAAATTGAGTTGCCTTCATCGCGAGCAGGCTCACTCCTACAGGGACTTGCATTTCAATGTGGGAGTGGGACTGCATCGCGATGCCGGCAATGTCATCTATCAGTCCGGCTCACACCCCTTGAGCACCAACCGGATAATCGTCTGCGCCGCCGCCTCGTAATCCGCCTCATCCAGCTTCGCTTTACCGGTCACTGCGGAAATCTGCCAATCAAAATCGGCATAGGTCTGGGTAGCGGCCCAGATGCTGAACATCAGGTGGTTGGGGTCGATCGGGGCAATCTGGCCGCGGTCGATCCAGGTCTGGATGCAGTCGATGTTGTGCTTGGCCTGGCCGTTGAGCCGTTCAACCAGATCAGCGCTCAGGTGCGGGGCACCGTGCATGATTTCGCTGGCGAACACCTTGGAGGCGAAGGGCAGGTCGCGGGAGATGCGGATTTTCGAACGGATGTAGCCGCTCAGCACTTCGCTGGGCACGCCGTCGGCGTTGAACGGTGTCGAGGCCTGCAGAATCGGTTCGATGATGCTTTGAAGGACCTCGCGGTAGAGGTTTTCCTTGGATTTGAAGTAGTAGTAGACGTTTGGCTTGGGCAATCCCGCCTTGGCTGCGATGTCACTGGTTTTGGTCGCAGCGAAGCCCTTGTCGGCAAATTCTTCGCTGGCGGCACGCAGGATCAGTTCTTTGTTGCGCTCGCGGATAGTGCTCATAAACCAGGTGGTTCCTTGCCTGTGCTGGCGGTTGCGCATGGTAGCACCGGCCTCGCGCGGCGCTCAAGAATGCCCCGCAGCACGTTCGGCCGCGCTATGCTGCGCAGCATTCACTATTCGAAGGAAACCTGATTCATGGCAGGAAGCAGTTTGCTGTTGTTGATCGACGACATTGCCGCGGTACTCGACGACGTGGCATTGATGACCAAAATGGCCGCCAAGAAGACTGCCGGCGTGCTCGGTGACGATCTGGCGCTCAATGCCCAGCAGGTTTCCGGCGTGCGTGCCGAGCGGGAAATCCCGGTCGTGTGGGCGGTGGCCAAGGGCTCGTTTCTGAACAAGCTGATCCTGGTGCCCTCGGCCTTGGCCATCAGTGCGTTCATTCCGTGGCTGGTCACGCCGCTGTTGATGGTCGGTGGCGCCTACCTGTGTTTCGAAGGTTTCGAAAAACTGGCGCACAAATTCCTGCACAGCAAGGCTGAAGATCAGGCCGAACATGCTGAGCTGGTCGAAGCCGTGGCTGATCCGGCGGTCGATCTGGTGGCGTTCGAGAAAGACAAGATCAAGGGGGCCATCCGTACGGACTTCATTCTGTCGGCGGAAATCATCGCGATCACTCTGGGTACCGTGGCGGATGCTTCGCTGACCCAGCAAGTCATCGTGCTGTCGGGCATCGCCATCGTCATGACCATCGGCGTGTATGGCCTGGTGGCGGGCATCGTCAAACTCGACGACCTCGGTTTGTGGCTGACTCAGAAGCCTGGCCAGATGGCCAAAAGCATCGGCGCCGGGATTCTGCGTGCGGCGCCGTACATGATGAAAAGCCTGTCGGTGATCGGCACGGCAGCGATGTTCCTGGTGGGTGGCGGGATTCTCACCCACGGCGTGCCGGTGGTTCATCACTGGATTGAGACCGTCAGCGCAGGGGCGGGCGGTGCAGGGTTTATCGTGCCGACGTTGCTGAACGCGGTGGCGGGGATTGTGGC
>NZ_JBYTAJ010000016.1:0-138490 GCF_058788075.1 Pseudomonas sp. FW305-20
GCTCCGCGTCCCTTTCGAGAGCTGGAACGCGGAGCGTCCCTTGAGGCATTCCCACGCGGAGCGTGGGAACGATCATCGCAATGCGTGGGAACGATCGACTTTCCAGGCATAAAAAAAGGCCACCCGAAGGTAGCCTTTAAAAACTAGAGAGGTTTTTACTTACACGGCCGCAACTGGACGCATGTAAGAGATCGGTGCAGTGCTGGCGTCTTCGAAAGTCACGACTTCCCAAGCATCTGTCTGCTCAATCAACTTGCGCAGCAGCTGGTTGTTCAATGCATGTCCGGACTTGAAGCCCTTGAACTCACCAATCAGGCTATTGCCCAGCAGGTAGAGGTCACCAATTGCATCGAGGATCTTGTGCTTCACGAATTCGTCTTCATAGCGAAGGCCGTCTTCGTTCAGTACGCCATCCGCGTCGACCACAATAGCGTTTTCAACGCTGCCGCCGAGTGCGAGGTTGTGCTTGCGCAGGTACTCGATATCACTCATGAAACCAAAGGTACGGGCGCGGCTGACTTCTTTTACAAACGAAGTGCTGGAAAAATCCACGCTTGCACTTTGTGTGCGGTTACGGAAAACCGGGTGATCGAAATCGATCTCGAAACTCACCTTGAAGCCTTCGAAAGGGACGAAAGTGGCGCGCTTGTCGCCGTCTTCCACTGTCACTTCCCGCAGGATCCGGATGAACTTCTTCGGTGCGTCCTGTTCTTCCAGGCCGGCCGATTGAATCAGGAATACGAAAGGTCCAGCGCTACCATCCATGATCGGAACTTCAGACGCGGAGAGCTCGACGTAGGCGTTATCGATGCCCAGGCCAGCCATGGCCGAGAGCAAGTGCTCCACCGTATCCACTTTGGTGTCACCACTGACCAATGTGGTCGACATCGTGGTTTCACCAACGTTTTCCGCGCGGGCAGGAATCTGCACCACAGGGTCGAGATCGGCACGAACAAACACAATGCCGGTGTCGATAGGTGCGGGCTTGAGGGTCAGGTATACCTTTTCCCCGGAGTGCAGGCCTACACCTGTAGCACGGATAATATTTTTCAGTGTGCGTTGTTTAATCATGGCTTGGGCCGCTTCAGCGCAAATTGCGAACTGGTATCAACAAAGGCTGGCGATGATAGCAGACCAGACCTTTGCTGAACACCAATCACCTTCATAGCCCTGATACATTCCATCAATCGGCCTGACGACGCAGGAAAGCCGGGATGTCCAGGTAGTCCAGATCATCTTGCGGATTCATCTTCGCGGCAGTCGCAGCACCGGCCTGAGCCTGGTTGCGCATGACGGTCGGACGGTCCAGATCACGGTAGTTCACAGCAGGCGCTTCCTGACGCGAAGACGCTTGTTGCTGCGGCTGCGAAGCCACGGACGTGTGCATGGTGTTGTCGATGACCTTTACAGGCTTCTCGATTTTTGCGCCCAAACCAGTGGCTACTACTGTTACGTGCAGCTCGTCGCGCATGTCCGGATCGATAACGGTACCGACCTTGACCATCGCGTGCTCGGAAGCGAAAGCTTCGATGATGCTACCCACGTCGGAGTACTCACCCAGGGACAGGTCAGGACCGGCGGTGATGTTCACCAGGATGCCGCGTGCACCTTGCAGGTTCACGTCTTCCAGCAATGGGTTGCGAATGGCCGCTTCGGTGGCCTCACGTGCACGGTTCGGACCGCTGGCGCAGCCAGTGCCCATCATCGCCATGCCCATTTCGCTCATCACGGTACGCACGTCGGCAAAGTCGACGTTGATCATGCCCGGACGCTTGATGATGTCGGAGATACCGCGAACGGCACCGGCCAGTACATCGTCGGCCTTGGCGAATGCGGACAGCAGGCTTGCGTCCTTGCCAAGGATGGTCAGCAGCTTCTCGTTGGGAATGGTGATCAACGAGTCGACGCTTTCAGACAGCAGACGGATGCCTTCATCGGCGATCTGCATGCGCTTGCGACCTTCGAACGGGAAAGGACGAGTCACCACCGCAACGGTGAGAATCCCCATTTCCTTGGCCACTTCAGCAATGATCGGCGCAGCACCGGTACCGGTACCACCGCCCATGCCAGTGGTGATGAACACCATATTGGTGCCCTGCAGGACTTCGGCAATGCGCTCGCGATCTTCGAGAGCGGCCTGACGACCTACTTCAGGGTTGGCGCCAGCGCCGAGACCTTTGGTCACGCCGGTGCCCAGTTGCAGGATGGTCCGCGCGCCGATGCTTTTCAGCGCTTGGGCATCAGTGTTGGCGCAGATGAATTCAACGCCTTCAATGTTGCTCTTGACCATGTGGTTGACGGCGTTGCCGCCGCCTCCGCCAACACCGATAACTTTAATAACCGGGCTTGCGGGGATGTTGTCTACGAGTTCGAACATTTTCCCTCTCCTTTCATTTCTCTAGTTTTTTCGCCTACTGCGTTTTGCTGCTTTTACCGCTTGCCGCTTGAAACTTGTCGCTTGAATCTGCTTCGTTAGAAGTTGCCTTGTACCCAGCTCTTGATGCGATCGAGCAAGGCGGCTTTCGGTTCTTCATTGCTGTAGCTGTCGCGGCTGCTGATGCCCGAGAAGGAAATCCCGTCGGACTGCTTCTGCAGGCCGTACATCAACAGGCCAACGCCAGTGGAATAAATCGGGTTGCGGACCACGTCGTCCAGGCCCTTGACGCCATGCGGCACGCCCAGGCGCACCGGCATGTGGAAGATTTCTTCGGCCAGTTCGACTGCGCCTTCCATCTTCGACGTACCACCGGTCAGCACGATGCCGGCCGGGATCAGGTCTTCGTAGCCACTGCGACGCAGTTCGGCCTGGATCAGCGTGAAGAGTTCGTCGTAACGCGGCTCGACCACTTCGGCCAAGGCCTGACGGGACAGCTCGCGCGGTGGACGGTCGCCGACACTTGGGACCTTGATGGTTTCACCGGCACCGGCCAGTTTGGCCAGGGCGCAGGCGTAGCGAATCTTGATTTCTTCGGCGTACTGGGTCGGAGTGCGCAACGCCATGGCGATGTCGTTGGTCACCTGGTCGCCCGCAATCGGGATCACTGCGGTGTGACGGATCGCGCCTTCAGTGAAGATCGCGATGTCGGTGGTGCCGCCACCGATGTCCACCAGGCACACGCCCAGCTCTTTCTCGTCGTCGGTCAGGACCGAGTAGGCCGAAGCCAGCTGCTCGAGAATGATGTCGTCGATTTCCAGGCCGCAGCGACGCACGCATTTTTCAATGTTCTGTGCGGCGTTGACGGCGCAGGTGACCACGTGAACCTTGGCTTCCAGACGTACGCCCGACATGCCCAGAGGCTCACGAACGCCTTCCTGGTTATCGATCACGTAATCCTGCGGCAGGGTGTGCAGCACGCGCTGGTCAGCCGGGATCGCTACAGCCTGGGCGGCGTCGAGCACGCGCTCGAGGTCGGCGGAGCTGACTTCGCGATCACGAATCGCCACGATGCCGTGGGAGTTCAGGCTGCGGATGTGATTGCCGGCCACGCCGACGAACGCCGAGTGAATGCGGCAACCAGCCATCAGCTGCGCCTCTTCGATCGCGCGCTGGATCGATTGCACGGTGGACTCGATGTTCACCACCACGCCTTTCTTCAGGCCACGGGACGGATGGGTACCGATCCCGACGATTTCCAGCGTGCCGTCGTCCGAGACCTCGCCGACCAGCGCCACCACTTTGGAGGTGCCGATATCGAGACCGACGATCATTTTGCCGCTTTGCACGTTTGCCATGGTCCTGCCTCTTCTTAATTCTTCGCGACAGCGGGTTGGGCTGTCGTGGGCGCTACAGGTTCCCGCCAGCCAACAGCGAGGCCGTTGGCGTAGCGCAGATCGATGCGCGCAATGTTCGTAATCTGTTCTTTAAGCGTCTTGTCATAGATGGCAATGAAACGGCGCATCTTTTCCAGCAGGTTGCCGCGTCCCAGCAACAGTTCGATTCCCGGGCCCGCGCTGCCGGCGCCGGTGGTCAGGAACCAGCTACCTCGATCGCGCAATTCCAGGCGCGCAATCGAGAAGCCCAACGGCCTGAGCATCTGGCTCAGCACCTGGTATTGCTGCATCACTTGCTGTTGGGCCCGTTGTGGGCCGAACAGCTGTGGCAAATGTTCGTAGTTCGCCAGCTCGCGCGGGGTGAACGCCTGGCCCTGGTTGTTCAACAGCGATTCATCGCCCCAACGGGCCACCGGCAGTTGTTCTTCCAGGCGGATCACCACTTGATCCGGCCACACCCGACGCACTTCGGCGTGGGCAATCCATGGCATCGTTTCCAGCTCGGTACGCATGCTCGCCAGGTCGATGGTGAAGAAGCTCGACGCCACGTACGGGGCGATCCGTTGCTGTATTGCTTGCTGGCTGATGTAACTCAGGTCGCCCTGCACGTTGATCCTGGTGATCGGCCGGTCGGCGTACGGCAACAAACGCTGCGCGCCTTCGTAAGTACCGAAACCCAGTGCGACCAGCAGCACCGGCCAGAACAGGCTTTTCAGAAAACCGAAATTGGCTTTCGGCAGGCGCGCAGACATCGGCTCTTTGGCCACCATTCGGCTGGCACCCCGCGGTACCGGCTTGCGGCCGGTCGGTGCGGAGGGCTGATGTCTCAGCTGTGCGCCTTGCATGGTCTTAACCTCGCGGCTCAATGCTTGCGGCCAGAATCGCCAGAACCAGTTGCTGGAAATCCAGACCGGCAGCACGAGCCGCCATCGGCACCAGACTGTGATCGGTCATGCCCGGTGCGGTATTGACTTCCAGAAACCAGAACTGCCCGTCGGCGTCCTGCATCACGTCAGCCCTGCCCCAACCGGCGATACCCAGCGCCTCACAGGCTTTCGCCGTGAGGTCCATCAGTTCTTTTTCTTTGTTGCTGTCCAGGCCACACGGAATCCGATACTGGGTATCGCAAGCCACGTACTTGGCGTCGTAGTCGTAGAAGCTGTGCGTCGTGCCCAGGGCAATCGGTGGCAACACCTGGTCACGCAGGGTGGCGATGGTGAACTCCGGACCTTGAATCCATTGCTCGACCAACACTTGCGAATCGTAGGTACTGGCCGCTTTCCACGCGTCGATCAACTCCGACGCGGAGGTCACTTTGGCCATCCCGATACTTGAACCTTCATGGGCCGGTTTGACGATCAAAGGGAAGCCCAGTTCCGTCGCCGCCGAAATACAATCGGCCTCGCAGCTCAGTACGGCATGGCGTGGCGTCGGAATACCGAGGCTGTGCCAGACCTGTTTGGTCCGCAGTTTGTCCATGGCCAGCGCCGAAGCAAGAATGCCGCTGCCGGTGTACGGAATACCCAGGCATTCCAGCAGGCCCTGCATGCTGCCGTCTTCACCGCCACGACCGTGGAGAATGATGAAGGCGCGATCGATTTTTTCGTTCAGCAGGCGCTGCAACAGATCATCGCCCACGTCGAGACCGAACGCGTCCACACCGGCGCTTAGCAGCGCGTCGAGAACCGCGTTACCCGACTTGAGGGAAACCTCACGCTCGGCACTCTTGCCGCCGAAGAGCACGGCGACGCGGCCGAAATCTTTCGGCGCGACAGTGGAGACGAGGTTGGCGTAAGCAGCAGTCATTTCAACTTCCCCACACTCGGCGCAGCAACGGCGCCAGCGAACAACGGACTTTTCAACAGTTTTGGAGCAAGACCACCGATGTCACCGGCGCCCTGGCACAGCAGGATGTCGCCAGCACGCAGCAGCGGCTTGACCACCGGCGCGAGATCGACACCGCGCTCGATGTAGATCGGGTCGAGCTGACCGCGCTGACGGATGCTGTTGCACAACTTGCGGCTGTCGGCGCCCGGGATCGGTTCTTCACCGGCCGGGTAGACTTCCATCAGCAACAGGACGTTGGCGTCGGCCAATACATTGACGAAATCGTCGTACAGGTCACGGGTGCGGCTGTAACGGTGCGGCTGGTAGACCATCACCAGACGGCGTTCCGGCCAGCCACCGCGCACGGCTTTGATGACCGCGGCAACTTCGGTCGGGTGGTGACCGTAGTCGTCGACCAGCATCACGCTGCCACCGTCTACCGGCAGTTCGCCGTAGACCTGGAAGCGTCGACCGACACCCTGGAACCCGGACAGGCCCTGGACGATGGCTTCATCGCTGACGCCTTCATCGGTGGCGATGCAGATGGTTGCCAGTGCATTCAACACGTTGTGGTTGCCCGGCATGTTCACCGAGACATCCAGCGGATCGCGATCAGGACGCAGCACGGTGAAGAAGGTCTGCATGCCCTGCTGACGCACATTGATCGCACGCACATCGCAGTCGTCGCCGAAGCCATAAGTCACGGTCGGACGTTTTACCAACGGCAAGATTTCACGCACCACCGGATCGTCCAGGCACACCACCGCCAGACCGTAAAACGGCAGGTTGTGGAGGAACTCGACGAAGGTTTTCTTCAGTTTATTGAAGTCACCGTCGTAGGTCGCCATGTGGTCGGCGTCGATGTTGGTGACCACGGCCACCAGCGGCTGCAAGTGCAGGAAGCTGGCGTCGCTTTCATCTGCTTCAGCGATCAGGTAACGACTGGTGCCCAGTTGGGCATTGGTGCCCGCGGCATTCAGACGGCCACCGATCACGAATGTCGGGTCCAGGCCACCGGCGGCGAACACCGAAGCGATCAGGCTGGTGGTGGTGGTTTTGCCATGGGTACCGGCGACGGCGATGCCGTGGCGGTAGCGCATCAGCTCAGCCAGCATTTCAGCGCGAGGCACCACCGGGATGCGGCGTTCCAGGGCAGTGGCGACTTCCGGGTTGGAGGTGTTCACGGCACTGGAGGTGACCAGTACGTCCGCGTTCGCGGCGTTCTCGGCGCGGTGGCCGATAAAGATCTGGGCGCCGAAGGACTCGAGACGCTCGGTCACCGGTGAAGCTTTCAGGTCGGAACCGGACACTTCATAGCCCAGGTTCAACAACACTTCGGCAATGCCGCACATGCCCACGCCGCCGATCCCGACGAAATGGATGCGACGGATGCGGCGCATTTCCGGTTGCGGCATGGCTTTCTGATTCTCAACCATGGGCCACCTCCAGGCAGGTATCGACCACGTTACGGGTTGCATCGGGTTTGGCCAGGCGGCGTGCCGCGGTAGCCATGTCGGTGAGTCGTTGTGGTTGCATCAGGACCTCTGTCAGGCGTGCGGCAAGATCCGCTGCGCCAGTCGTTCTTTGCGGCATCAGGAAGGCAGCGCCTTCACGGGCCAAATAATCGGCGTTGCGGGTCTGGTGATCGTCGATCGCGTGGGGCAAAGGCACCAGCATCGAGGGCAGACCGGCGGCGGCCAGTTCACTGATGGTCAACGCGCCTGCGCGGCACACCACCAGGTCGGCCCAGCCATAGGCTTGGGCCATGTCTTTGATGAAAGGCTGCACTTGCGCCTCGACGCCAGCCGCGCGATAGCGCTCTGCAGTCACTTCATCGTGGTTTTTGCCGGCCTGATGAAACACTTCCGGGCGCAGGTCGGGGGCGACTTGCGACAGGGCTTCAGGCAGCAACTTGTTCAACGGTTCTGCGCCCAGGCTTCCACCCAGGATCAGCAAACGCGCCTTGCGACCGGCCAGAGCCTGTCGCGGTGTTTCGAGGAACAGCTCGGTGCGCACCGGGTTACCGGTGGTCCGACGGCTGCCCGACAGAGTAAAGGTGTCGGGGAACGCTTCACAGACTCGGGCGGCCAACGGCACCAGCAACCGATTGGCGGTACCGGCTACGGCGTTCTGCTCGTGAACGATCACCGGCACACCAGCCAGTTTGGCGGCAACGCCACCGGGACCGGTCACATAACCGCCAAAGCCGACGACACACACCGGCCGCAACTGGCGAATGATCGCCCGTGCCTGCCAGATCGACTTGAGCAACATGAATGGGGCCTTGAGCAGGGACAATTTGCCCTTGCCACGCAATCCGCTGGCATTGATCCGATGCAGTTCGATGCCGGCCATCGGGACCAGTTCGTTCTCGATGCCACGCGGAGTCCCCAGCCAATGCACGGTGTAACCACGGGCCTGGAATTCGCGAGCACACGCCAGCGCCGGGAACACGTGGCCACCGGTGCCGCCCGCCATGATCAATACGTTAGCGCCCATGGGTCGGCTCCTCGGCGAAGTCACTCTCATGGAACTCCATCTCTTCGCTGCCCAAGTGGGTTCGACTTTCCCACTCGATGCGCAGCAACAAGCCGAGACAGGCACAGCAGATCACCAACGAGCTACCGCCGTAACTGAGAAACGGCAGGGTCAGACCCTTGGTTGGCAGCAGACCGACGTTCACCCCGATGTTGATCAGGAACTGACCAATCCACAGGAACGACAAGCCATACGCGATGTAGGCGGCGAAAAACTGCTTGGCCTTCTCGGCCCAATAACCGATGTACATCCCGCGAATACAAACAAAGGCGAACAGCGCTACCGTGCACAAAGAACCGACGGCACCCAGTTCTTCGGCCAGGACCGAAAACACGAAGTCGGTGTGGGCTTCCGGCAGGTAGAACTGTTTCTGCACGCTGTTGCCCAGGCCAACACCCAGCCATTCGCCGCGACCAAAAGCGATCAACGCTTGAGACAACTGATAACCGGCACCGAACTGGTCGGCCCACGGATCGGCAAAGTTGGTCAGGCGCGCCATTCGATACGGCTGCACTTGAATCAGCAACACCACCGCCCCGACCGCCAGGACAACCATCAGGGAAAAACGGAACAGCCCGACCCCGCCGAGGAACAGCATCGCCGCAGCAGCGCCCATCATCACGACAGTGGCGCCGAAGTCCGGCTCCATCAGCAACAGACCCGCCATTGGCAGCAGAACGATGAACGGCTTGAAGAAGCCCATCCAGCTTTCACGCACTTCTTTCTGACGACGCACCAGGTAGCCGGCGAGGTAGATCACCACGAACACCTTGGCGATCTCGGAAGGCTGAACGTTGAAGAAACTGAATCCGATCCAGCGCATCGAACCGTTCACTTCACGGCCGATCCCCGGGATGATCACCATCACCAGCAAACCGAACGCACCAATCAGCATCAGCCAGCCCAGGCGTTGCCAGGTGGCGATCGGAATCATCATGGTGACGATGCAGGCACCCAGGCCCAGCACCACGTAGATAAGGTGGCGAATCATGTAGTACAGCGCGCTGCCCGACTGCACAGCCGCCACTTCGGTCGATGCCGAGGCAATCATGACCAGCCCGAGGCCGATCAAGGCCAGGCAGCCGGCGAGCATAGGGAAGTCGAGGTCGATACCGCGCCCGGTGATGATCGGCGACGGGTAGGGCTTGATGATGTTCATCAGGCTCATGCCAGGTCCTCCACAGCGCGGACGAACTGGTGACCACGGTCTTCGTAATTCTTGAACATGTCGAAACTGGCGCAGGCCGGCGACAACAACACGGCGTCGCCCTTCTCTGCGATGGCGCGGCATTGCTCGACCGCTTCGATCAGCGAGTTGACGCGAATCAGTGGCACGGCATCGCCGATGGCTTGAGCGATCAGCTCGGCGTCACGCCCCATCAGCACCACGGCGCGGCAGTTGGCCGCCACCGGATCACGCAAGTCCTTGAACTCGGCACCCTTGCCATCGCCACCGGCGATCAGCACGAGTTTGCCGTCGATGTCCGCGCCCAGGCCTTCGATGGCCGCCAGTGCGGCACCGACGTTGGTGGCTTTGGAATCGTTGTAGTAGCTCACGCCATTCAGGTCACGGACCCACTGGCAGCGATGCTCGAGCCCGGCGAAGGTGCGCAGGCTCGCCAGCATCGCGTCGAACGGCAGGCCGACGGCGTGGCCCAGGGCCAATGCCGCCAAGGCGTTGGACTGGTTGTGGGCACCGCGAATTTTCAGCTCGCGCACTGGCATCAGGTTCTGGAATTCGAAGGCCAGGTACTTCTCACCGTCTTCTTCGCGGATACCGAATGCCTTGAAATCAGGCTTGCTCAAACCGAAGGTCCAGCATGGCTGGCCTTCGCCAATCAGCGGACGGCTCAAGGCATCCTGACGGTTGACCACAAACTGCCTGGCACCCCGGAAGATCCGGTGCTTGGCCAGGTGATAAGCCGGCAGGCCGCTATAGCGGTCCATGTGGTCTTCGCTGACATTGAGCACGGTCGCCACTTCGGCGTTTAGCTGATCGGTGGTCTCGAGCTGGAAGCTCGACAGTTCCATCACGTACAGCTCGACGTCGTCGCTGAGCAGGTCCAGCGCCGGCGTACCGAGGTTGCCACCGACGGCGACACGCTTGCCGGCCGCCGCAGCCATCTCGCCGACCAGTGTGGTGACGGTGCTTTTCGCGTTGGAACCGCTGATGGCGACGATCGGCGCCTTCGCGTTACGCGCGAACAACTCGATGTCACCGGACAATTTCACGCCACGGGCGGCGGCAGCCTGCAGGGCCGGGGTCGCCAGCGCCAGGCCGGGGCTCACGTAGAGCTCGTCGGCGCGGCACAGGAATTCGACGTCCAGCTCGCCACAACGCACTTCCACGTGCGGATAGTCACGCTTGAGCGTGGCCAGTTCCGGTGGATTTTCCCGCGTGTCGGCGACAGCAAACGACGTGCCCCGGTTCGCCAGGAAGCGAACCAGGGACATGCCGCTCTTGCCGAGGCCGACAACGATGCGGAAGTGGTCAGAAGCGATCAGAGACACTCGTTCTACCTCAGCTTCAGGGTGGCAAGGCCAACCAGTACGAGAATCACGGTGATGATCCAGAAACGGACGATCACACGCGGCTCGGGCCAGCCCTTGAGTTCAAAGTGGTGGTGAATCGGTGCCATGCGAAACACACGGCGACCGGTCAACTTGAAGGAGGCAACCTGGATGACGACGGACAGGGTCTCCATCACGAACACGCCGCCCATGATGAACAGAACGATTTCCTGGCGGACGATCACCGCAATAGTGCCCAGTGCCGCGCCCAGCGCCAGTGCGCCGACGTCGCCCATGAACACCTGAGCCGGATATGTGTTGAACCAGAGAAACCCGAGGCCCGCGCCGATCAAGGCGCCGCAGAACACAATCAGCTCGCCTGCGCCCGGTACATACGGGATCAACAGGTATTCAGCGAATTTCACGTTACCCGACAGGTAGCAGAAGATCCCCAACCCGCCGCCGACCATTACGGTGGGCATGATCGCCAGACCGTCGAGGCCGTCGGTCAGGTTGACCGCGTTGCTCGAGCCAACGATCACGAAGTAAGTCAGGACAATGAAACCTATGCCCAGCGGAATGCTGTGGTCCTTGAGCATCGGCAGGATCAGGGTGGTTTCTACCGGTGTCGCTGCGGTCATATAAAGGAAGATCGCCGCGCCCAGGCCGAACACCGATTGCCAGAAGTACTTCCAGCGACTCGGAAGGCCACGGGAGTTCTTCTCGATCACTTTGCGGTAATCGTCGACCCAGCCGATCGCGCCGAACAGCAAAGTCACCAGCAGCACGGTCCACACGTAACGGTTGCTCAGGTCAGCCCACAGCAAAGTGCTGACGCCGATGGACGACAGAATCAGCGCGCCGCCCATGGTCGGGGTGCCGGACTTGGACAGGTGCGATTGCGGACCGTCGTTGCGAACGGATTGACCGATCTGACGATTCTGTAACGTGCGGATCATCCACGGGCCGTAGCACAGCGACAAAACCAACGCGGTCAGCACACCGAGAATCCCGCGCAGGGTCAGGTACTGAAAGACCGCGAAGCCTTTGTAGAACTGTTGCAGATACTCCGCTAGCAGCAGCAGCATTAATGTTTCTCCAGGCTGGTCCCGCACAAAGCGGCGACGATGTTTTCCATCGCGGCGCTGCGCGAGCCCTTGATCAAAATGGTGGTGTTTGTGTCTTGCTCGGCGCCCAGGGCCTCGATCAGTTCAGCCTGCGTGCTGAAGTGAAAGGCCTGCGGACCGAAAGCGTTCACGGCGTGAGCCATCATCGGCCCGACGGCGTAAAGCGCGGAAACCTTGCCGCGGGCGTACTCGCCCACATCGCGGTGCCCCTGCTCCGCCCAATCGCCCAACTCGCCGATATCCCCGAGCACCAGAACGGTGCGGCCGGAAAAGCCGGCGAGTATATCAACGGCGGCGCACATGGAGGTGGGGTTCGCGTTATACGTGTCATCAATTACGCGCATGCCATTGCTGGCCAGTTGCGCGACGGTGCGGCCCTTGACCGGTTGCACCGCGCCCAGACCGGTGGCGATGCCGAACAGCGACACGCCCAGTGCATGGGCGGCGGCGGCGGCGGCCATGGCATTGGCGACGTTATGGGTGCCGAGCAGGTTCAGTTGAACGCGCTCAATACCTTCAGGGCTGTGCAGGTTGAAAGCCGGGCAACCGCGAGCGTCGCGGTCCAGATCGCTGGCGTAGAAATCGGCACTGACATTGCTCAGGGCGAAGGTCAGCACTTTGCGACCGGCAGCGCGGGTCTTCCAGATGTCGAACGCCTTGTCGTCAAGATTGAGAACGGCGACGCCATCGGCATCCAGCCCTTCAATAATCTCGCCCTTGGCTTCAACGATTTTTTCCGGCCCGCCGAACTCGCCGACGTGGGCGGTCCCGGCGTTGTTGAGCACGGCGACATGCGGCTTGGTCATGCCGACGGTGTAGGCAATTTCGCCAAGACGCGACGCACCCAGCTCAATCACCGCAGCGGTATGTTCCGGTGCAAGTTCGAGCAGGGTCAGCGGCACGCCGAGGTCATTGTTCAGGTTGCCACGGGTCGCCAACACCGGACCGCGCGTGCGCAGGATGCTGGCAAGCATTTCCTTGACCGTGGTCTTGCCGCTGGAACCGGTGATGGCCGCGACAGGATGGGTGTAAGCCGAACGGTTCAATGCACCGAGTTGCCCCAGCGCCTGACGCGTATCTTTGACCAGCAATTGCGGCAGTGCGCTGTCGGCGACTTCATGCTCGACCAACGCCGCCACGGCGCCTTTTGCGGCGACGTCATTGAGATAGTCATGACCATCGAAACGCGGGCCGGCCAGGGCAATAAAGAGTTGGCCTGGCTTGATCGCGCGGCTATCGATGCTGACGCCGTCGAAGCTGGCATCGGCAGAAACCAGGCGGGCATTCAGCGCGCCGGTCAGTTCGCTCAGTTTCAAGGCTTTAAGCATGGGCCACCTCCCACGCGCTCAAGGCGTGATCGGCCTCGACCAGATCGGAGAAAGCATGACGCTGGCCGTTGATTTCCTGATAGTCCTCGTGACCTTTACCGGCCAGGACAATCACGTCATCCGCCGAAGCGTTGGCGATCAATTGGGCAATCGCCTGGCGACGGCCTGCGACGAAGGTGACTTTATCCACAGCGGTAAAACCGGCGCGGATGTCGTCGAAGATCACTGCCGGGTCTTCAGTGCGCGGGTTGTCATCGGTCACCAGCACGCCGTCAGCCAGACGCTCGACCACTTCAGCCATCAGCGGACGCTTGCCGCGATCGCGATCACCACCGCAACCGAACAGGCACAGCAAACGACCTTTGGCGTGAGGACGCAGGGCCATCAAGACTTTTTCCAGTGCATCCGGTGTATGAGCGTAATCGACCACCACCAGGGGCTGAGTACCGCCGCCGAGGCGCTGCATGCGTCCGGCCGGGCCTTCGAGTTTTGGCAGGACCTTGAGAATTTCGTCTAGCGCGTAGTCAAGACCCAGCAAGGCGCCGACCGCGGCCAGCACGTTGCTCAGGTTGAAGCGACCGAGCAAGGTGCTGCGCAGATGATGCTCACCCTGCGGCGTGACCAGCGTGGCGCGCACGCCCTCGTCATCGAACTGCGCTTCACGGCAATAAAGGTAGGCCCTGGAGTCTTCCAGGCTGTAGGTGATCAAGCGCGACTCACCATCATCAGCGGCCAGTCGGCGGCCGAAATCGTCGTCGAGGTTGACCACCCGGCACTTCAAATCATTCCAGGCAAACAACTTGGCCTTGGCTTCGCCGTAGGCTTGCATGGTGCCGTGGTAATCCAGGTGATCGCGGGACAGGTTGGTCATCACCGCCACATCGAAGGCCAGTGCGGTCACGCGCCCCTGATCCAGACCGTGGGAAGAAACTTCCATGGCGACGGCTTTGGCACCGGCCTTTTTCAGGTCGGCGAGGGTTGCCTGCACGGCGATCGGGTTCGGCGTGGTGTGCAAGCCGCTTTCGAGCGCGCCGTAAAAACCGGTACCCAACGTGCCGACGATGCCGCAGTGCTGGCCGAGCAAATCCAGGGCTTGTGCAACCAACTGCGTCACGCTGGTTTTGCCGTTGGTGCCGGTCACGCCGATCAGGTTCAGGTGACGACTAGGGTCACCGTAAAAACGCCCGGCAATGTCCGACAGCTGCGCCGCCAGGCCTTTGACCGGAATCAGCGGGACATCGGTAATCGGCAATACGGTCGCGCCTTCGACTTCATACGCCACAGCGGCAGCGCCGCGTTGCAGGGCGTCGGCAATGTGCGCGCGTCCGTCGAACTTGCCGCCAGGGACGGCGAGAAACAGATCGCCTGCCCGCACGTTGCGGCTGTCCAGGGTCAGTTCGCGGATCAACAGATCGCGGCCGGCGTGGGCGAAAATCTTGTTCAAGCTCAGAGACATCAGCCTCGCCCTCCATTGGCTTTCAGCGGAACGACCGGTGCTGCGTTCGCTTGTTGAGTAGGTGTCAGGTTGTCCGGGGTGATGTTCATCAGGCGCAAGGTCCCGGACATCACTTTGCTGAACACCGGGGCCGATACCAGACCACCGAAGTAACCGGCCTTGGACGGCTCATCGATCACCACCACGATGGCATAGCGCGGATCGCTCATCGGGCCGAAGCCGGCGAACAGCGAGCGGTAGGAATTCTCGGCGTAGCCTTTGGTGCCGACCGACGTCTTGCGCGCGGTACCCGACTTGCCGCCCACGTGATACGCCGGCACTTGCGCACGGAATACACCGCGCGGGGCTTCGATCACTTGTTGCAGCATGGTTTGCATGGTCTTCGCGACAGCTTCCGGCAATACCTGTGTGGTTTGCGGTGCCTTGTCGGTTTTGATCAGGGTCAGCGGCGCGAGGCGACCGTTGTTGGCCAGGGCCGAGAAAGCGTGGACCAACTGGATCGCGGTCACGGAGATACCGTAGCCGTACGACAGCGTGGCGGTTTCAGCCTTGCGCCATTCGCGGTAGTTCGGCAGGTTGCCGACGCGCTCGCCCGGGAAGCCGAGGCCGGTGTCCTGGCCGAGGCCGACTTTTTGCGCCAGGCGGAAAATCGTTTCGCCGCCGATATCGAACGCGACTTTACTCATGCCGACGTTACTGGAGTTGATCATGATGCCGGTGAGGTCGAGCACCGGGCCTTCGGATTTGGAGACGTCCTTGATGGTGTATTTACCAATCTGCAAGGTGCCCGGATAAACCTCAACGGTATCGGTCGGCTTCCAGCGCCCGGTTTCAATCGCGGCGCTCATGGAAATCGCTTTCATGGTCGAACCCGGTTCGAACACGTCGATCATCGCGCGGTTACGCATCATCGCCGGTTGCAGGTTGCGACGGTTGTTCGGGTTGTAGGTCGGCTGGTTGACCATGGCGAGGATCTCGCCGCTCTTCACGTCCATGATCACCAGGCTGCCGGCCTTGGCGCCGTTCTCGATGATCGCATTACGCAGCTCACGGTTGGCCAGGTATTGCAGACGCAGGTCAATGGACAACGCCAAGGGCTTTCCGGCCTTGGCGTTTTTGGTGACCTGAACATCCTTGATAAGTCGGCCACGCCGATCCTTGATCACCTGCCGCTTGCCTGGAACCCCGGCCAGCCATTCGTCGTAGGCCAGCTCGACGCCTTCACGACCGTGGTCATCGATGTCGGTAAAACCGACCATATGGGCAGTGACTTCACCGGCCGGGTAGAAACGGCGGAATTCTTCGATGCCATAAACGCCCGGCACTTTCAGATCGAGCACGGACTGGCCTTGCTCGGGGGTCAGCCCGCGCACCAGGTAAATGAATTCTTTGTTGGCCTGGGCTTCGAGACGTTCGGCCAGGGCTTTCGGGTCCTGCCCCAAGGCAGCCGCCAGTGCAGGCCACTTCTCTTTGGCCGTTTGCATTTCCTTGGCATTGGCCCAAAGGGTGGTGACCGGGGTACTCACGGCCAAAGGCTCGCCGTTACGGTCGGTGATCAGACCACGGTGAGCCGGAATCGGAATATGACGAACGCTGCGCGCATCGCCCTGACCTTTAAGAAAGGCACGGTCGACCACCTGCAGATCGATAATGCGCCAGGCAATCGCCGCGACCATGACGCCGAGCAAACCCAGTACCAGGCGGAACCGCCATGGAAAGAGAGCGCCCTCGAGTTTCATCATGGCGCCACCATCTGCACTTCAGCGGCGCCAGGAATGCGCATCTTCAGTTGCTCGGTCGCCAGGACTTCGATACGGCTGTGGGCGGTCCAGGTGCTCTGTTCGAGAATCAAACGGCCCCACTCCGCTTGCGCCTTGTCGCGCACGCTCAACTCGTTGTACAGGGAGTTCAACAGTTGACGGTTCCAGTGGGCGCTATAGGAAACGCCGATGGCCGACACGAGCACGCCAATAAACAGCAGAAACATGAAAAAGCTTCCGCCGGGAAGTGGCTTGGCGAAAAGCTTGCTCACCGCAGCTTCTCCGCGACGCGCATGACGGCGCTACGGGAACGTGGGTTGGCTTTGAGTTCGGCCTCGGAGGCGGACTGCGCTTTGCCATGGATTTTGATTATTGGTTCGAAGGCGACGTGACGGACCGGCAGATTACGCGGCAGGTTGTCGGCTTCGCCTTTCACCAGTTTGCGCATGAACAGCTTGACGATGCGGTCTTCCAGCGAGTGGAAGCTGATGACCACCAGGCGGCCACCGACTTCCAGGCATTCCAGTGCGGCTTCGAGGCCGGCTTCCAGATCACCCAGTTCGTTGTTGACGTGAATACGCAAGCCCTGGAACGCACGGGTCGCCGGGTTCTTGCCCTTTTCCCATGCAGGGTTGGCGACTTTCAGGACTTCAGCCAGATCGGCAGTGCGCTCGAACGGCTTGATGTCGCGACGCTCGGCCACGGCACGGGCCATGCGGCCGGAAAAACGCTCTTCGCCGTATTGCTTGAATACACGGGCGATTTCTTCCACCGGGGCGGTGTTGACGAATTCGGCAGCGCTGATCCCGCGGGACGGATCCATGCGCATGTCCAGCGGGCCATCGTTGAGGAAACTGAAGCCGCGTTCAGGGTCATCGAGCTGCGGCGAGGACACGCCGAGGTCGAGCAAAACGCCGCTGACCTTGCCGGCCAGACCACGTTCGGCGACTTCCGAACCGAGCTCGGCAAAGCTGCGCTGCACAACGACAAAGCGGCCGTCTTCGGCCGCTAGCGTTTGCCCGGTGGCAATCGCTTGAGGATCCTTGTCGAACCCGAGTACCCGACCCTCGGGGCCGAGCTCACTGAGGATCAACCGGCTGTGTCCGCCGCGCCCGAACGTACCGTCCAGATAGCAGCCATCAGGACGTACGGCGAGAGCCTCCACGGCTTCGTCGAGCAGTACGGTGATGTGGTTAAAGCCGCTATCAATAGTCACAGGATCAAATCACGCAGTTCATCAGGCATGGCGCCCGGTTGTTGAATGGCAGCCAGGTCAGCGGCAGAAACCGCATCCCAGGCATCCTCGTCCCACAATTGGAACTTGTTCAGTTGGCCTACCAACATCGCGCGCTTATCCAACTTGGCATATTCACGAAGACGCGGCGGAACCAGAAAACGACCACTGCCATCGAGCTCGAGGTCGACGGCATTACCAATCAGTAAACGTTGCAGGCGGCGGTTCTCTTCGCGAAGCGAAGGCAGTGCGCGCAGTTTGGTTTCAATAATTTCCCACTCATCGAGGGGGTAAACACACAAACACGGATCAACGGCATCAATTGTGACGATTAACTGACCGGAACTACGCGAAACGAGCTCGTCACGGTACCGGCTCGGCATAGCGAGACGGCCCTTTGCATCGAGACTGATAGCGTTAGCTCCGCGAAACACGTCAGCGTTTCTCCAAATATTAGCGTTTTGAGCTCAAAAAACCCACTTCATGCCACTTTCCGCCACTTGCGCACACTATAGGAATGCGGCCACCGCACCGTCAAGGCGCGGATTAAAGGAAAACCCTTACAGAACTGAGATTTAGGAGCGTAAAAGGAGGGGTAGCGAGAATTTGGCGCATCATCTTGCTCAATAACTTGAATCAGCACTGAAAGCTGCGTTCGAAAGTTAAAGTAGTTTGTTAAGAGTAAGATTTTTTCGGTATTAGGAAAGTGCTTCTGCTGTTGATTCTGTAAGGAGGGAAAAAGCTACTACAGGCGCCCTGCTCAATGATTAAAGCAGGGAGGGGAAAAAGGTGGAGAGTCGATCTGTAAGCCGGGTTCTGTCTTGAACAGTCATTCGTCTACGATGGCCATCACTGGACATCTTTAGCAACCTACCCGGTCCCAGCGCGGGCCACGCCTTGGGACCCTATTTGGTCTTGCTCCAAGTGGGGTTTACCTAAGCCACGAACTGTTGCCAGTCGTGCGGTGCGCTCTTACCGCACCTTTTCACCCTTACCGGCGCCGAAGCGCTTAGGCGGTTATTTTCTGTGGCACTTTCCGTAGGCTCACGCCTCCCAGGCATTACCTGGCACTTCGCCCTATGGAGCCCGGACTTTCCTCCCCCCCCTAATTTTCATAGAGGGCAGCGACTGTCCGATCGACTCTCCGCGGCGAAGATTAACGGCAGAGCGGCCGAAGGACAAGCGCTAAACGCCTTGGACTGCGCCTGCACGTCGGTTTCTATTCGCCCTTCTGTTTATCCAGCGCGACCTGATAGAGCACATTCTTGCGCTCGCCGGTAATTTGCGCCGCCAACGCTGCGGCTCGCTTGAGCGGCATTTCTTCAAGCAACAGATTCAGAATGCGCATGGCTTCACTGCTGACGGCATCCTCGGTCTCGGGGGCAGACCAACCCGCCACCAGCACCACGCATTCACCACGCTGCTGATTGCTGTCTGATTCGACGAACTCGCGCAACTCAGCCAGTGGCAAACCTTTAAGGGTTTCGAACGTCTTGGTCAGCTCACGCGCCAGCAACGCCGGACGTTCGCCACCAAACACCAGCTCCATGTCTTGAAGGCACTCAAGGATCCGGTGCGGGGCTTCATAAAAAATCAGCGTGCGCGGCTCTTCCTTTACCAACTCAAGACGGGCGCGCCGACCGACAGCCTTGGCCGGCAGAAAGCCTTCGAAAATGAAACGGTCCGACGGCAAACCCGCCGCCGACAACGCCGCGATCAACGCACAGGCGCCCGGAACCGGCACCACATTGATACCCGCAGCACGAGCCTGACGCACCAGGTGATAACCCGGATCGGAAATCAACGGCGTGCCAGCATCTGAAATCAGCGCCACATCGTCGCCGGCAAGCAAACGAGTGATAAAGCGGCTACCTTCATCCCGCTCATTGTGTTCATGGCAGGCCGCCAGCGGTGTAGGAATGCCGAAATGCTGCATCAATCGCTGGGAGTGACGGGTATCTTCGGCGGCGATCAGGGCGACGTCGCGCAGGATTTTCAGCGCACGCGCACTGATGTCGTCCAGGTTGCCGATGGGCGTCGCCACCACATAAAGCGAGCCAGCAGCGGAATTCAAAGCACCTGGAGCAGTCAAAGCGCACACCTCATTATCGGTAAAAGCCGCCATTGTAGCGCGTCGCGACGCTCGCGATACGCGCAAGCAACCCTCGGTTTTGCAGCCTTTTGTGCAGTGCCGCAACATTTGCACGAGCTAAATTGATCGATTCACACCAGTAACATCGCGCCCCGGCCAGTGCTTGGGTACAATTCCACGCTAATTTGATCGAGTATCAGGAACACTACATGATCGCTTGCCTGCGGCTGTTCACTGCCCTCTGCCTTGCTGCCTTGCTGGCGGCTTGCGCCAGCTCGCCCTCCTCCAGCCTTGGCGAACTTCCACGGACCCCGGATGCCAGTATCGAGCAACTGCTCGCACAGGCCGCTGAAAGCAAAGACCCGGAAAAAGCCTCCCTGTTGCGCCTGAGCGCGGCAGACCTGGCCTATCGCCAGGGGAATGCCGGCCAGTCCGCGCAAATCCTGCAACAAGTCCCCGTCGAAACACTCAAGCCTGGCCCACAGGTTTTCGCCAGTACCCTGGCGGCTGAACTGGCCATGGTTCGCAATCAGCCCAAAGCGGCGCTGACAGCCTTGAGTCATCCGAGCCTGCAACGCCTGAGCGAACTGCCGGTCGAGCAACAGGTTCGCACCGGTACCGTCCATGCCCGCGCCCTTGAAGCCGATGGCCAGACACTGGCCGCCGCACGGGAGCGCATCTTCATCGCGCCAATGCTTGAAGGTGAAGCCGCCAGCAAAAACCACGAAGCGATCTGGACATTGATCGCCTCGCTGCCGACCGATCAATTGCAGCCGAGCGCCACCGACGACCTCGGCGGCTGGATGGGCCTGGCGCAGGCGGTGAAAACTGCCGGCACCCTGGAACAACAGCAAGCCGCGATCGACAACTGGCGCGCCCAGAATCCAAAGCACCCCGCCGCCATTCAATTGCCGCTGCCACTGACCAAGCTCAAGGAACTGGCCAGCCAGCCCCTGAGCAAAATCGCCCTGCTGCTGCCACAAGACGGCCCGCTGGCCTCGGTCGGCAGGGCACTGCGCGAAGGTTTCATGGCTGCTCACTACCAGGCCCAACAAGCCGGGCAGAAGCCGCCAGCCATCGAGTTCTATGACAGCACGCGTCTGACATCCCTCGATGAGTTCTATCGCAAGGCCCAGGCCGACGGTGTGCAACTGGTCATCGGCCCGCTGGAGAAACCGCTGGTCAAACAGCTCAGCGCTCGCCCGCAACTGCCGATCACCACCCTGGCGCTGAATTACAGCGAAGGCGCACAAGGTCCGGCCCAACTGTTCCAGTTTGGTCTTGCGGCAGAAGACGAAGCCCGCGAAGTGTCCCGCCGTGCTCGCGCCGATGGCCTGCATCGCGCAGCCATCATGGTGCCGAAAGGCGAATGGGGCGATCGCGTCTTGAGAGCGTTCAGCCAGGATTGGCAGGCTAACGGTGGCAGCATCGTCGCGACCGAACGTGTCGATCAACCGGTTCAACTGGCCCAGCAGATCGCTGACATGTTCCAGCTGCGTCAGAGCGAAGGTCGTGCCAAGAGCCTGCAAAGCACCGTTGGCGGACAGGTCGCCGCCCAGCCTTCACGTCGCCAGGACATCGAGTTCATCTTCCTCGCTGCAACGCCTCAGCAGGCCCAGCAGATCAAGCCGACCTTGAACTTCCAGTACGCCGGCGATGTGCCGGTTTATGCCACCTCCCACGTGTTCAGCGCCAGCGGCGATGTGAACCAGTACAACGACATGAACGGCATTCGCTTCTGCGAAACCCCATGGTTGCTGGAGACCAACGATCCACTGCGCAAACAGGTCACCGCTCAATGGCCACAAGCTGCTGGCAGCCTGGGCCGCCTGTACGCGATGGGTGTCGATGCTTACAGCCTGGCACCACGCCTGGGCCAACTCAAGGCTCTACCGGACAGCCGCATCGAAGGTCAGTCGGGCAGCCTGGGCATGACTCAGAACCAGCGAGTCGTGCGCCAGTTGCCGTGGGCACAGTTTGTCAGCGGCCAGGTTCAACGCCTCCCGGATACTCCGCGCTGATGCCCGACAGATCACGCCAGCAAAGCGGTAAAGATGGCGAGCGCCATGCGCTCGAGCATCTTCAACAACAAGGTCTGCGCCTGTTGGCGCAGAACTGGTTGTGCAAACGCGGCGAGCTTGATCTGGTCATGCTTGATGGCGATACAGTAGTATTCGTTGAAGTCCGCTACAGAAAAAACACTCAATGGGGTGGCGCGCTCGGCAGCATCGATGAGCGCAAACGGCAGAAACTGATAATTGCCGCGCAGCACTTTCTTCAGCGCGAGTCGCGTTGGGCCAATACCCCTTGCCGTTTCGACGTGGTTGCCATCGACAGCAACCTCGATCAGTTGAACTGGTTGCAGAATGCCTTCGACAGCTGATCGCGCGCGCCCCGAACCGGACACTTTCACCCAACACTTTTGCTCTTTGCTTTGCGGGCTGCACATTCATGTGCCGAGTAGCCGCGCTAATTAAGGTCACACAGATGGACATGCAATCCCGAATTCGCCAGCTTTTTCAGGCCAGTATCGATACCAAGCAAATGGCGATGGACGTACTTGCACCGCACATCGAGCAAGCCAGCCAGGTGATGGTCAACGCCCTGCTCAACGAAGGCAAAATGCTGTCCTGCGGCAACGGCGGCTCTGCCGGGGATGCCCAGCACTTTTCGTCCGAGCTGCTCAACCGCTTCGAGCGCGAGCGCCCGAGCTTGCCAGCGATTGCGCTGACCACCGACAGCTCGACGATTACCTCGATCGCCAACGACTACAGCTACAACGAAATCTTCTCCAAACAGATCCGCGCCCTCGGCCAGCCGGGAGATGTATTGCTGGCGATTTCCACCAGCGGCAACTCGGCAAACATTATTCAAGCGATCCAGGCCGCACATGATCGCGAAATGGTTGTCGTAGCATTGACCGGTCGTGATGGCGGCGGCATGGCGTCGCTGCTATTGCCCGAGGACGTCGAGATTCGCGTACCGGCCAACGTCACCGCACGTATTCAGGAAGTCCACCTGCTGGCGATCCATTGCCTTTGCGATTTGATCGACAGCCAATTGTTCGGGAGTGAAGAATGACCCCTAATCGCCTAGGCCTTCTGGCCTTGACCCTGTGCCTCGGCATCAGCGGCTGCACCTCGGTGGTTAAAGCCAGCCGCGAAGCACCGATTGAAGATGACCGCGGCACGCGCACCTTCGGCAGCAAGATCGACGACTCTCTGATCGACACCAAGGTCGGCGTGAACATTGCCAAGGCCGATCCCGCCCTGGATAACGACTCGCACATCGTCGTCACCAGCTTCAATGGCGTCGTGCTGCTTGCCGGACAAACCCCGCGTGCCGACCTCAAGGCCAAGGCTGAACAAGCCGCTGCGGCTGTTCAGCGCGTGAAGACAGTCCACAACGAACTGCAAGTCCTGCCACCTTCCGGCTTCCTGGCTCGCCAGAACGACACCTGGCTGACCTCCAAGATCAAGACCCAGATGCTTACCGATCCGAACATTCCGGGCTCGCGCATCAAGGTTGTCACCGAGAACGGCATCGTCTACCTGCTGGGTCTGTTGACCAAACAGGAAGCGGCCCAAGCCACCAATTTGGTACAGGGCGTTTCCGGCGTGCAGAAAATCGTGAAGCTGTTCGAATACATCGACTGAACCAACCCTGCCGACGATGACGATCTCAGGATCGCCATCGCCGGCAAGCCGTGCTCCTACACGTAATAAAAAAGGCGATCCTTTCGGATCGCCTTTTTTATTACTTCACCACTTTCAAACTGGGTCGACCGCTGGGACGCGGTGGCTCACTGTCGGGTGGCGGAATATCGTCATCCGGCTCGATCTCTTCGTCGTCTTCCATAGGCGATTCCAGATCGAACACCATGCCTTGACCGTTCTCCCGAGCGTAAATGCCCAGGATCGATGCGATAGGCACGTACAGGGTGTGTGGCACGCCACCGAAACGCCCTTCGAAGCTGACCGCTTCGTTGTCCATGTGCAAATGACGCACGGCTGCCGGTGATACGTTCAGGACAATCTGTCCGTCACTGGCAAAACCTTGAGGCACCTGCACCGACGGATACTCGGAGTTGACCAGCATGTGCGGGGTGCAATCGTTGTCCACAATCCACTCGTAGAGCGCGCGGACCAGATAAGGTCGACTGGAGTTCATAGCGGCTCCTTAAGCCTTAGCGCATATCGCGTTCGACACCAGACAGACTCGCCTGGAAAGCCTCACGCGCAAACGAGCGCTCCATATAATCAAGCAGCGGCTTGGCAGGCCGCGGCAGTTCAATACCCAGAATCGGCAATCGCCAGAGTATTGGCAATAGGCAGCAATCCACCAGGCTTTGTTCCTCACTGAGGAAAAACGGCTTGTCGGCGAACAGCGGCGACACGCCAGTCAGGCTTTCGCGCAGCTCTTTACGAGCAACGACACGGGCTGCTTCCTTGGATCGGGAATCCAGGATCAGATCCACCAGACCACACCAGTCACGCTGAATACGATGAATCAGCAGACGGCTGTTGGCACGCGCCACGGGATAAACCGGCAATAAAGGCGGGTGCGGGTAACGCTCATCCAGATATTCCATCACCACGGTCGACTCCCACAACGCCAGGTCACGATCGACCAGGGTGGGCAAGCTGCCGTAAGGGTTCACTTCAATCAGTTTAGGCGGCTGGCGACCAGCTTCCACGTAAATGATCTCGGCGCTGACACCCTTCTCTGCAAGTACGATACGCACTCGGTGGGAATAGTGGTCGGCGGGGTCGGAGTAACAGGCCAACCGATTGGTCACGCCCATGGCGGTCCTCCTCGCTTGTTGAAATTATCGGAAACGGAAAAACGCGCGCGCCCAGAGGGCGCCTCCCGTAACGCCTGGACTACCAGGCTCGTTACACCTTAAGAGACGCCCCTGGGCGCGCGCGATTGACAGCAATTTTACAGCAATATCAATGGACGTCTTTCCAGTATTCACGCTTGAGCAAGTATGCGAATACGAAGAAGAACGCCAGGTACAGCAACACATAGGTACCGATGCGCTGATGCTGCAGCTTCACCGGGTTGGCCGAGTAGGCCAGGAAGGTCACCAGATTCTTGACCTTCTCGTCGAACTGCTCTTCGTTCAGCGTGCCGGTTTTCGGCAATACGGTCAGTTGGTCGCAAGCTTCATGAGTCAAAGCCGTGCCAGTCAGCGGATCGTATTGCTTCTTGCCGTCTTCGACGACTTGAACTTGCTTGCAGCCTACCACCTGGCGACCCTGCAGGCCGACCAGAACGTTAGGCATCCCGACGTTCGGGAATACCTTGTTGTTCACGCCCCAAGGACGCGATGGGTCTTCGTAGAAAGATTTCAGGTAACCGTAGAGCCAGTCAGTGCCACGAACGCGGGCGACCAGGGTCAGGTCGGGCGGTGCCGCACCGAACCAGGTCTTGGCGTCAGCCGGCTGCATGCCGATGCTCATGTGGTCGCCAATCTTGGCGCCGGTGAACACCAGCTTCGAGAGCATCAGGTCATGCGGAATGCCCAAGTCATCGGCAACACGCTCGTAGCGCTGGAACTTGGCGCTGTGACAGCCCATGCAATAGTTGGCGAACGTACGTGCGCCGTCCTGCATGGCAGCCTTGTCGGAAACGTCGATATCGACCTTTTCCAGCTCCGGGCCACTCGATGTCGATGCGAAAGACAGTACAGGCATCGCCGCAAGAATCAGTACAGCAAATAGCTTTTTCATCAGCCAGTCACCCTTTCCGGAACCGGTTTGGTCTTCTCGAGCCTGGTGTAGAACGGCATCAGAATGAAGTAGGCGAAGTACAGGAAGGTACATACCTGCGACAGCAACGTACGGCCTGGCGTTGGAGCCAGAACACCCAACACGCCCAGGATCACGAACGAAATGCAGAACACCCAGAGCCAGATCTTGCTCAGCCAGCCTTTGTAGCGCATCGACTTGACCGGACTGCGATCGAGCCATGGCAGGACGAATAGCACAGCGATGGCCGCGCCCATGGCGATAACGCCCAGGAGCTTGTCCGGAACCGCCCGCAGAATCGCGTAGAACGGTGTGAAGTACCAGACCGGAGCGATGTGCTCAGGAGTCTTGAAGGCGTTCGCCACTTCAAAGTTCGGCTTCTCGAGGAAGTAGCCGCCCATTTCAGGGAAGAAGAACACGATCGAGCAGAAGATGAACAGGAACACCACCACGCCGACGATATCTTTCACGGTGTAGTACGGGTGGAAGGCAATGCCATCCAGCGGTACGCCGTTTTCGTCTTTGAATTTCTTGATGTCCACGCCGTCCGGGTTGTTCGAACCGACTTCGTGCAGCGCCAGAACGTGCAGCACCACCAGACCGAGGATCACGATCGGCAAGGCAACAACGTGCAGGGCGAAGAAGCGGTTCAGGGTAATACCGGAAATCAGGTAGTCACCACGGATCCACTGGGTCAGGTCGTCACCGATGACCGGGATCGCACCGAACAGCGAGATGATCACCTGGGCACCCCAGTAGGACATCTGGCCCCACGGCAGCAGATAACCCATGAAGGCCTCAGCCATCAACGCCAGGTAGATCAGCATGCCGAACACCCACACCAGCTCACGCGGCTTCTGGTACGAACCGTAAAGCAGGCCACGGAACATATGCAGGTAAACGACGATGAAGAACATCGAAGCGCCGACTGCGTGCAGCATGCGCAGGATCGAGCCGTGCTCGACGTCGCGCATGATGTATTCGACGGAAGCAAACGCTTCTTCCGCCGACGGGGTGTAGCTCATGGTCAGCCAGACACCGGTAACGATCTGGTTAACCAGAACGAGCAGTGCGAGGGAACCAAAGAAATAGAAGAAGTTGAAGTTCTTCGGGGCGTAGTACTTGCTGAGATGGTCTTCCCACATTTTGGTCGCGGGAAAGCGCGCATCAACCCAATCCATGAACTTGCTCATCACGCTTTCTCCGTATCGACGCCAACGACAATGATGTCATCGGTCTCATAGGAATGCGGGGGAACTGGCAGGTTCAAAGGCGCAGGTTGCGACTTGTAGACGCGGCCAGCCAGATCGTAGTGGGAACCGTGGCAAGGGCAGAAATAACCACCTACCCAATCCTTGCCCAGATCCGCAGGTGCCACTTCTGGACGGAAGGTCGGCGAGCAACCCAGGTGCGTGCAGATACCGATCAGCAGCAGAACCTCTGGCTTGATCGAACGCGTTTCCGGGTCGACATAGGTCGGTTGTGTCGAGTTCTTGGAGGTCGGGTCAGACAGCTGGCCCTCGATCTTTTTCAGATTCCCCAGGATTTCCTCGGTACGGCGGACAATGAACACCGGCTGACCACGCCACTCAGCAATCATCTGCTGGCCTGGCTCGATCTTGCTGACATTCACCCTCACCGGTGCACCTGCGGCTTTCGCCTTGGCACTGGGAAACCATGACCCCACGAACGGGACCGCAGCCCCCACCGCTCCTGCAGCACCCACCACGGATGTGGCTGCTACCAAGAAGCGACGCCGGCCTGCATTCACGCCGTCATTGCTCATTCAGTCCTCTCCCATCAGCTTTGTGGCCTGTTAAATCAGGCGTCTACTAAGTAAAAATCTGAACTTATAAAAATTTTGCCGAATGGTAATGAAAAGCCCCAATTCTGACAAGGTAATTACCAAGGGGCTTAACTGCCAAGCCTTGCAGTATAGGGCTTCTACGGCTGTGGCAAGTTGTCACAGAGCAATTCTTTGATAAATCGCGCCCATAAAAAAACGCCCAGCTTCGCAAGGAAACTGGGCGTTCTTTTTTGAACGTAAAAGCGAATTAACGCTTCGAGTACTGCGGACGCTTACGCGCTTTACGCAGACCAACTTTCTTACGTTCAACTTCACGTGCATCGCGAGTAACGAAGCCAGCTTTGCGCAGAGCGCCACGCAGGGTTTCGTCGTACTGCATCAGTGCGCGAGTGATACCGTGGCGGATTGCGCCAGCTTGACCACTTACACCACCACCGATCACGGTGACGTAGATGTCGAATTTCTCGACAGTCTCAGTCAGTTCCAGCGGCTGACGAACTACCATGCGGGCAGTTTCGCGGCCGAAGAAATTTTCCAGGGTGCGGTTGTTGATGGAGATGTTACCAGTACCCGGACGCAGGAAAACGCGTGCGGTTGCGGTCTTGCGACGGCCAGTGCCGTAATTTTGAGTCGCCGACATAATGAACTATTCCGTTAAAACTTCAGTTCTTGGGGCTGCTGAGCAGTATGAGGGTGTACAGCGCCCGCATAGACTTTCAGCTTACGATACATGTCGCGACCCAGCGGGTTCTTAGGCAGCATGCCTTTGACCGCGGTCTCGATCACGCGCTCAGGGGCTTTAGCGATCAGCTTCTCGAAGTTGATCGACTTGATGCCGCCCGGGAAACCGGAGTGGGAGTAGTAGATTTTGTCGGTGGTTTTAGCACCGGTTACACGAATCTGCTCGGCATTGATAACGACGATGTAATCGCCGGTGTCAACGTGAGGAGTGTACTCAGCTTTATGCTTGCCACGCAGACGGCTCGCGATTTCGGTGGCCAGACGACCCAGGGTCTGACCTGCAGCGTCGACGACAAACCAGTCGCGCTGTACTGTTTCCGGTTTAGCAGTAAAAGTTTTCATTCTTTATAGCCTCAGGGGCCGCCCTGTAAATTAGACGGCGGATCTTACTGAATAGTGCGTACTTTGACAAGTCAAAGGCAGCCGGATACAGACGCTTTCGGGGGCTCGGGTCGGCGCGTCCGTTCAACGGCAAGATTCT
Source organism: Pseudomonas sp. FW305-20 (assembly GCF_058788075.1). Classification (NCBI taxonomy): domain Bacteria; kingdom Pseudomonadati; phylum Pseudomonadota; class Gammaproteobacteria; order Pseudomonadales; family Pseudomonadaceae; genus Pseudomonas; species Pseudomonas sp. FW305-20. Next base: position 28,427 of record NZ_JBYTAJ010000016.1, read on the forward strand.
TCGGCGGCGGCGCATCACTTCCACTGCAGAAAGAGGTGCGCAATTATGCAGATTGCGAAAAATAATTCAACCTGCTTTTATGATTGTTTTGCCCAAGGAGCACCCGATGGACTATCGCCAGCTAGGCCGAACCAATCTGAACGTGAGTGCAATCTGCCTCGGCACCATGACCTGGGGCGAGCAAAACAGCGAGACTGAAGCCTTCGCCCAGATTGAACGGGCCAAGAGTGCCGGGATCAATTTCATCGATACTGCCGAGATGTACCCGGTGCCGCCCAAGGCCGAAACCTACGCCACCACCGAGCGCTACATCGGCAATTACTTCAAAAGCCGTGGTGATCGCGCCGACTGGATCCTGGCCAGCAAGATCGCCGGCCCCGGCAACACCATCGACTACATCCGCGACAAAAACCTGCGACACAACCGCCAGCACATCACCGAAGCCGTGGACGCCAGCCTCAAGCGCTTGCAGACCGACTACATCGACCTCTACCAGCTGCATTGGCCGGAACGCAGCACCAATTTCTTCGGCCAACTCGGCTACAAACACCAGACCGAAGCCAACCTCACGCCGCTGGAGGACACCCTCGAAGCGCTGGACGAACAGGTCAAGGCCGGCAAGATCCGCCACATCGGCCTGTCCAATGAAACGCCATGGGGCACCATGCGCTTCCTCGCCCTGGCCGAAGCCCGTGGCTGGCCGCGCGCCGTGTCGATCCAGAACCCGTACAATCTGCTCAACCGCAGCTTCGAAGTCGGCCTGGCGGAAATCGCTATCCGCGAACAGTGCGGCCTACTCGCCTATTCGCCGCTGGCGTTCGGTTTCCTGTCGGGCAAGTACGAAGGGGGCGCGCGTCCACCTAAAGGTCGCCTGAGCCTCTACAGCCGCTTCAGCCGCTATTTCAACCCGCAGTCGGAAGCCGCGTGCAGTCGTTATGTGGCACTGGCGCGTGAACATGGCCTGGACCCGGCGCAAATGGCGTTGGCGTTTGTCACGCAGCAACCCTTTGTGACCAGCAACATCATTGGCGCGACCACTATGGAGCAGCTTGAAAGCAACCTTGCCAGCTTCGATCTGAAACTTTCCGATGAAGTGCTGGAGGGGATTGAGGCGATTCACAAGGATCACCCGAACCCGGCTCCTTGATCGATAACTAAAAAGCCTTCGCGAGCAAGCCCGCGCCCACACTCGATCGCGTATCTCTAAGAGAACTCGGTCTAGTGTGGGAGCGAGCCTGCTCGCGATAGCGGCCTGACAGTCGCTGCAAATCAAAGCGACCGCGCAATAATCTCCTTCATGATCTCGTTGGTCCCCGCATAAATCCGCTGTACCCGCGCATCCGCCCACGCCCGGGCGATCGGGTATTCCCACATGAAACCGTAACCGCCATGCAACTGCACGCACTCGTCGAGCACCTTGCATTGCAGGTCTGTGCCCCAGTATTTGGCCATCGCCGCGGTCGGCACGTCGAGCTTGCCTTGCAAGTGCAACTCCAGACAGCGATCGACGAAGACCCGACCGATCTGAATCTCGGTCGCCATTTCCGCCAGTTTGAAGCGGGTGTTCTGGAAGTCGGCGATTGCCTTGCCGAATGCCTTGCGCTCGCGGGTGTAATCCAGCGTCCATTGCAACGCAGCTTCAGCCGAAGCAAGCCCGCCGATGGCCACGGTAAGACGCTCTTGAGGCAATTCCTGCATCAGGTACGCGAAGCCCATCCCGGCCTGCCCCAACAGGTTTTCCTTGGGCACCCGAACATCCTGGAAGAACAGTTCCGAAGTGTCCTGGGCCTTCATGCCGACTTTTTCCAGGCGTTTGCCCTTGGCGAAGCCCGGGGTGTTGGCCTCCACCAGAAACAGGCTGGTGCCTTTTGCACCAGCTTTCGGATCGGTCTTGGCCACGACAATCACCAGGTCAGCGAGAAACCCGTTGGTGATGAAGGTCTTCGAACCGTTGATCACATACTCGTCGCCATCGAGCACCGCGGTGGTTTTCACCCCTTGCAGGTCGGAACCGGCACCCGGCTCGGTCATGGCAATCGCCGTGACCATTTCGCCAGACACCAGTTTCGGCAGGTATTTGTGTTTCAGCGCTTCACTGCCGTAATGCAGGATGTAAGGCGCGACGATGTCCGAATGCAGGGAAAAACCGATACCGGTCAGGCCGAGACGACCGATCTCTTCGATCACCACCGCGCTATAGAGAAAGTCAGCACCCAGGCCACCGTATTCTTCCGGCAGATGCGAACAGAGCATCCCCGCCTCCCCTGCCTTGTTCCAGAGTTTGCGATCGATAAAGCCTTGTTTTTCCCATTGCCCATGGAGCGGCACGGCCTCTTTTTCGAGGAACGTTCGTACGCTGTCGCGAAAAAGTTCGTGCTCGGAACTGAACAAGGTTCTGGGGATCATGCGGCACCTGTCGTTATTGTTAGCCGGAATTGATCCTCAAAGACTATGCCTCGCCTCCGGCACAGGACACTGGACACATGCGACAAAAAATAAGACGATCCAGCCGTCTGGTGACCACTTTCCCCTATAAGAATAAAGTTGAATTATGTCTAACCAAGTCTCCACGCCCTTGCGGCGCGTCAGCATCCTGGCTATCGACCGGGTTTTCGCTTCCACCCTCATGCAAGCCAAGGATTTTTTCCACCTGGCCAGCCTGCGTTACGGCAAACAACTGGGCCAAGGCCTGACTCCGGCATTCGAAACCCGCCTGGTCAGCCCCGACGGCAAACCGGTGAACAGCTTCAGTGACGTGATCATGCCGGTGGATGGCGGCCTGGAAAACGCCGACATCATTGTCCTTCCAGCCTTCTGGGACGATTTCGACACGCTTTGCCAACGTTATCCACAAGTCCTACCCTGGCTGCGTCAGCAACATGCTCGCGGCGCAGTGCTGTGCGGCGAAGCCACCGGGGTGTTCTGGCTGGCCGAGGCAGGACTGCTCGACGGCAAGGAGGCGACCACTTACTGGCGCTTCTTCAATGCGTTTGCCGAACGCTTCCCACGGGTTCAGCTCAATCAGGACAAGCACCTGACCGACGCCGACAACCTGTATTGCGCGGGCGGCACCACTTCGGCCTGCGACCTTTACATCTACCTGATCGAACGCTTCTGCGGCGCCAACGTCTCCCAGGCCGTGGCGCGGGACATTCTTTATGAAGTGCAGCGCAGCTACTCGCCGGGACGAATCGGTTTCGGCGGTCAGAAGCTGCACCAGGATGTGATCATCCTGCAGATCCAGCACTGGCTCGAAGAACACTTCGCCGACAAATTCCGCTTCGAAGACGTGGCTCGCGAACACGGCATGAGCATCCGCAATTTCATGCGGCGCTTCCAGACCGCCACCGGCGACAAGCCGTTGCATTACCTGCAACGACTGCGCATCGAAACCGCCAAGGGTCTGCTGTCCGGCAGCCGCAAGAGCATCAAGACCATCAGCTATGAAGTCGGCTATGACGATGCAAGTTTCTTTGCGCGCCTGTTCCGCCAGCACACCGAGCTCTCGCCGAACCAGTATCGGCAGCAGTTTCAACAAGCAGCCTAACGGTTGATACAGGCGCCGCCACGTAATTGCCAAGCGGCGCCTGCTTGCGAATTAAACTGCCTGTACCAACTGTGTTTAAAGATAACGATAAAGTGATTATTTCCCTTACATGAAAAACGGAATGCAGAGTACCGGACAAGTCCTTTGTACTCTTGCGAGCTGCTTTCTCGAATCGCCAATATATTCTTCCCGCCAACTGAACCGCACTTCAGGGAAGATCAATAATGACTACGGACATCACTCCCCAACCTCTTTCATGTAACGACAACACCGACAATCTCCAGACTAAACAGAACTGGGCAGGTCGATTCCCCAATCCACCGGACTTGTGCTTTGACTACCGGGCGTTAATCGAACAGGAACATGGCGTCGCAAAGGCAACCAATCCAACGCATAAAATATGCATCATCGGCGCAGGTGTTACCGGACTGACTGCCGCCCGGGAACTTTACCGTTGCGGTTTTACCGACGTGACACTGATAGAACAATCGACACGCATCGGCGGCAGACACCTGACCGTCCATGGCCGCCATTCAATAAAAGAAAGTCACACTCCTTTCGAGATGGGCGCCATGCGCTTGCCATTCTTCAATAGGGAAAACGAACCACCTAAAGAGGGTCGATCGCTGATGGCTTATTACGCCAAGGCATTTGACCTGGCGCTATCGGATTTCCCCAACCCGGGAAGCCAGTGGGTGAGTTCGACCGGTATTTATCTCCAGGAAGGCAGCCTGGGTGGTCGTGCGGATCCGCACATGTTGATCTGGACGAACAAAGACGGCTTGACCCCTCCACCCGACGAGGCGCTGCAAACGGTTTATGCCAAGTGGAAAACCTTTGCCGCCAGCATGACTCGCCAGGTTGCGCCGATCTACGCCACGCCGGAATGGGAAGCTGTCTGGGCGGCAATCGTCGAAAGATACGAGCGTGTTTCGTTTCGCGAGCTGGTCTGTATGCCGGTGCTGGACACCTGGGATAAAGACAAACCTGGGGATTTTGGCGGAGTCGGAATGACCTCGCACGAATCAACCCTGTTCTATTCGATAGGCATCGGCGACGGTAGTTGGGGCGCTTTTTATGACGTGTGCGCGCTCTACCCGCTGCGCACCGCCATTTTCGGATTCAGCACCCGCCTGCAACTCGTTCACGGCCGGGTCGATTCGTGCGGCGAACCGCTTCCCGCGCCTTACTTGCACAGCGATGCTGTTCTCGACGCGAAGGGCCTGCCTTTCGACAGTCCGCGCTACATCGGTCTTGCGGCGCTGGACGAATGCTTGCTGTTCATGAACACCGACAGCGCGCACAAGTCGTTCTACGAACATTGCCTTGAAAGGGGCGACGGTTTTTTCACCGATTCTTCCGTCAACAAACTGAAGAAACTGGACGATCAAAAAATACGCGTCTACTACACGTGGAAATTCAGCCAGCCCTGTCAATCGCAGGAACTGTTCAATGACTTTGACGCTGTCATCATGACCCTGCCTTCCTGGCTGATCGAAACGGGTGTCCGGCTCGAAAACTTCAATCAGCACATGTTGCCGTTCGCAATGATCAACGCTTACAAAACAGCGCACTGGGAAACCAGCTGCAAAGTGTATGCGCCATTAAGTAAATCTTTCCTTTCGAGTAACACCAAAATCCCCCAAGCCATTGTGACCGACAGTTTCATTCATGACGTTTACAGCTATCGCTACAACGAGAATTATCCATACGACTGCATATTATTAAGTTACACATGGGAGGATGACGCCACCAAACTGGCGTTGTTCAACGACCAGGAACTGGTGGCGAAGTGCGTAGAGGAACTCGACCGGATATTGATGAATTGCGCCAATATCCAGGAGAGGATTTCTCCCTATATTCAAACTGAACAAGCGTTGGTCCAACGCTGGATGACGGACAGAAACGCCTTGGGCTGCGCCAAGCTATACAGGCCCGGCACTTATTACGACGCAGTGAGCCTGATGAAGTACAACCGGGATTTCTCACATCTGTCCGGCCTGTATTTTTGCGGAGAATCGTTTTCGGTCGATGCCGGCTGGACAGAGCCCTGTTTTCGCGGCGCCGTGGATGCGGTGATTCATATCTGCAATAAAACCGCAGCGGTGTTCAATGGCGGATTCTGCATGAGCGACTACCCGCAATACCGCATCCGCACCTGAGACCTTGCCCGAACCAATGCGCCTGCGCGTTGGTTCTGCCTGCGTCAAACCGCTCTATTACGCCATCTTGCGCCCCGGCAGGGAAACCCGGGCGCTCTGCCCTGCGCGATCTTCGGACACGGACTACAGCTCAAACGGAAGCCGCTGACTTACGCAAAAACGCCATTTCAACTCTTAATAAACACGCAATTAAACAGCGTGAATAACAATAAAAAGAGGTCATCCCGAATGAGCGAGCCAACAAGTCCTGTTCGTGTAGCAGTTGTGCAATTCGACCCACAAGTCGGCATGGAAAAACGTGCAGGTAATTTGCGTCATGGTCTGGAACTGGCACTGGAGGCGGTAAATGGCGGTGCCAATCTCATCGTGCTGCCCGAGCTTTCCAGCACAGGTTATTTCTTCAGCAACCGGCAGGACGCGTTCGACCATTCGGAGGCCATTCCCGACGGACCGAGTGTGAAAATCTGGATGGACTTTGCCCGCAACCACAAAGTCTACCTGGTCGCCGGATTACCTGAGCGTGACGGCATGCGGCTGTTCAACACCGGCGTTCTGGTCGGGCCTGACGGTTTTATCGGCAAGTACCGCAAGGCCCATTTGTGGAATCTGGAGAAGCTGTGGTTCACGCCGGGCGACCTGGGCTTTCCGGTGTTTGATACGCCTATTGGTCGTATCGGCCTGTTGATCTGCTGGGATATCTGGTTCCCGGAAGTACCGCGAATCCTGACCCAGCAAGGCGCGGACATTATTTGCAGCCTGAACAACTGGGTGTGGACACCGCCACCGCTGTTCGACGAAGCCGGCAAGTGCATGGCGTCGTACCTGACCATGACCGCCGCACACGTCAACAATGTGTTTATCGCCGCCGCCAGCCGGATCGGCGAAGAACGAGGAGCCCGTTATCTGGGCTGCTCACTGATTGCCGGTACGAATGGCTGGCCGATTGGCGCCGTGGCGTCAGCGGACCAGGAACAAATCCTGTTTGCCGATATCGACCTGACCAGCTCCCGAAGCGCGCCCATCTGGAACAATTTGAACGATCTGCATCGCGATCGTCGCGCCGATCTCTACGATCAGATGCTCGGTTACACCCAGCACCCTTGCCTGCCGCGCTGACAAGGGGGCTAACCGATGAACATCACAATCGAAAAAAACCGGCCTGGCGCCAGATCGCCACTGGATCTTGCGATCATCCTGCTGATGATCGGCACGGCACTGCTGATTTTCTGGCTTTCATTCACCCACCGTTCCGTCTGGGAAGCGCATTGGCCAAGCTACAGCGACATGGTCTCGAAGCTTCCCGAACCGGCTGCGTGGTTACGCTGGGTGCTGGGCGACATCAGCGAGGTGGCGTTCTACAAACACGAGTTCGCCTCTATCGGGTTGTTGGCCGGCGCCTATCTGGCCTACTGGGCGAATCGCACGGGAAAAACCTGGCAAGGTTTTGCCATTTCCTATGGGACTGGATTGTGGCCGTGGCTGGTGACCAGTTCGTTGCTTGGACTGTTGCTGAGCAACCTGCTGTGGGGCTGGACGGTCACCGCAACCAGTTGGCAACCGACGTTTGCCGCGTTTGTTTCGCTGCCCGCGGCGATGGTGCTGATGTTTGGTGGTGGCTGGAAGGTCACGATCAATGGCGCAATCATGGGCGCCGTGCTGGTCACGCCGACGTGCCTGCTGTTCGTCAACTACGTGTGCAATCCCCTGGGTTTGCCTGTCGTCATCGGCAATGTCCTGGGCATGGCAGTCGCCAGCGTCTTCGCTTTTGTACTTTGCCGTTATCTGCCAAGCCTGGTGAAGTCCGAGCCCTGCGAGCAGCCGTCCGCCCCTTCGCCCGCAACCGTCAATACCAAAACGCCCGACTACGGGGTGATCTGGAGCTTGCGCCGGGTGCTGGCCGATTTTTCGGAAGCGCCGTTCTTTGGCAATGAGCTGGCCAGCCTCGGCCTGTTGCTGGGTGTATTGCTGGCTTACACCTGGAATCCGATGAGCCCGGTATACGGCTCGGGCCTGCTGCCCCAATTGATCGGTGCCCAGGCGTTGACCTCAGCGCTGGGGGTGGTGATCTGGCGTCGGCAATGGATGTCACGCGGCTGGTATCCCACTTACGTTCCATTGGTGTCCGTGGTGCCGGCGGCCGTTCTGACGTATGGCGGCAGTTGGCAGGTGATCCTCTCGAGCGCACTGCTGGGCGCACTGATTGCACCGCCCCTGGCTTGCGCCATTGCCCAGCGAGTGCCTGCGTACATGCATGCCTACATCGGTAATGTCCTGTCCATGGCCATCAGCACTTTGCTGATCATTCCGATTATCGGACTGCTGATCGCCAACTGATGCACGCTGCCAGCCGGCTGTATCCGGGCTCGAAGCCGGATACAGCCACTTCTCATTACAAACAAGCGAGGTATCACATGGATCTGCCCCAACTGGCCATAGCCGCGCTCGGCGGCACCGTGAGCATGCAAGCCCGGAACGCTGGCGAAGGTGTTGTCCCGACCGTCAGCGGCGAAACCCTGCTGGCGTCGGTACCGGAGCTGACGGCACTGGCCCGGGTCAACGTCGAAACGCTCGGGTTACTGCCCAGTGCCTCACTGGATTTCGAGTTTTTGCTGAGTGTCCTTTCCTGGGCCAACTTTCAGATCAAGCAAGGTGCCGTCGGGGTTGTGATTACCCAAGGCACGGACACCCTTGAAGAAACGGCCGCGTTTTTTGATTACTTGTGGGAGCACGACGAACCGCTGGTCGTGACCGGCGCCATGCGTTCGGCAGCCCAGGCAGGGGCCGATGGTCCGGCGAATCTGCTGGATGCCTGCCGGGTTGCACTGGCTGAAAACAGTCGACTGCGAGGCGTTCAGGTGGTCATGAACGGGCAGATTCACGCGGCATGCCGCGTGCGTAAAACCGATTCGCTGGCATTGCAGGCGTTTTCCTCACCAGCCTTTGGCCCCTGCGGAATGCTTGTGGAAAACATCACCCGCTATTTGCGCCCACCAACCCCGCGAACGGTTTTACCTTTGCCGCAACAGACGACGCAGAAGGTTGCGATGCTGGAGGCGTTGCTCTCTGCCGACACGCTGTTACTGGAGAACATCCTTGAACTGGGCTATGACGGGCTGGTGCTCGGCGGTTTCGGTGCCGGACATGTTTCGCAGAGTTGGGCGGATGTTATCGAAAAGATCGCCAGGAAAATCCCGGTGATCGTTGCAACCCGGACCGGTTCCGGGTCCACCGCGCACTCTTCCTACGGCTTTATTGGCGGCGAGATGGACTTGATCCGCAAAGGTGTATCGATGGCTGGATTTCTTTGCCCGCGTAAAGCCCGGATCTTCCTGTGGTTGCTGATCGGCTGCCAGCGGCAAGATGAACTGGCCAGCTTCCTCCTGGAAGACTGACACAACAACCTGTAGCAGCGAGTAGGGATCTGCAGCACATCTACAAAAAAGGCCTGCAGATGCAGACCTTTTTCATTTTCCGAAATCCTACGGCTTGTGGGCCCGGGACAGGAATTCGTGGGATTGCATTTCCAGCAGGCGACTCAGGGTGCGCTGGAACTCGAAGTTCAGTCGACCGCCGGTGTAGAGGTCCTTGAGCTCGACTTCAGCGGAAATGATCAGCTTCACGTTGCGGTCGTAGAACTCGTCGACCATGTTGATAAAGCGTCGGGCGATGTCGTCGGTGGTGACGCTCATTTGCTCGACACCGCTGAGCAACACGGCGTGGAAGATCTTGCCCAGTTCGATGTAATCGTTCTGGCTGCGCGGGCCGTCGCAGAGTTCGCGGAAGTCGAACCAGGCCACGTCATCGCACGTGCGCAAGGCACGGATTTCGCGGTTCTCGATCATCAGCACATCGTTCTCGATGGCTGCCGTGCATTCCGGCGTCAGGGCGCGGAAGCTCTTGCGAAGGCTTTCGTGGGACGCATCATCCAGCGGGAAGTGGAACAGCTCCGCTTGCTCGAGGTGACGCAGACGGTAATCGACGCCGCTGTCGACGTTGACGATCTCGGTGTGCTGCTTGATCAGCGCAATCGCTGGCAGGAAGCGCGCACGTTGCAGTCCATCTTTGTACAGACCGTCCGGCACGATGTTCGACGTCGCGACCAGGGTCACGCCGTTCTTGAACAGCTCTTCCATCAGCGTGCCAAGAATCATCGCGTCGGTGATGTCGGAGACGAAGAATTCATCGAAACAAATCACTCGCGACTCGTCAGAAAAACGTTTGGCGATGATGGTCAGCGGGTTTTTCTCGCCACCCAGGGTCTTCATCTCTTCATGCACGCGCTTCATGAAGCGGTGGAAGTGAGTGCGGGTCTTTTCCTTGAACGGCAGCGCTTCGAAGAAGGTGTCGACCAGATAGGTCTTGCCGCGACCGACGCCGCCCCAAAAGTACAGGCCCTTGATCGGTGCCGCGTCTTTTTTGCCAAACAGTTTGCCGAACAGGCCCGGCTTGCTCTGCGAGGCCGCGACCAGATCGTCGTACAGGCGCTGCAAATGGCGCACCGCAGTTTCCTGCGCGGCGTCATGGAAGAATTCCGGGCGTTTCAGATCAGCTTGATATCGTTCTAGGGGCGTCATAATTCGTTAGCAAGGCAACAAAAACGGGCCGTCACTGTAGCGACGGCCCGTGGGAATGGCAATCAGCCCTTGGTCGGGCCGAGCCGCTGATTTATTCCTGAACCGGCGTCAGAGCCACTCGCAGGGTCTCGATGGCAGCATCGCGGGCGGCGCTGTCAGCAAAGGCCGGGCTGTCGGCAACGCACTCGCCTTCGAGCCAGACGCTGAAGCTCAGGTCTTCGCTGCGCACGTCCAATGGCTGGCCCGATTGCAGTTGCTTGGTTACCTGGCCCGCGGTTTTACCGTCGGCGAAGTTGCGCGACAGCAGCAGCTGTTCGCCGTCGGCCGCCAGCAGACGAAAGCGGAAACTGCCATCGTCTTCACGGAAACTGACGAAACGCGCGGCTTTCGCGGCTTTCTTCTTGGTCGTCGCCGCGACCTGGGTCTGAGCGACGAAAGAACGCAGGCCAACCGCTTCACGCAGTTCGTGAAGGAACGGTGTCGCCACCGAACGAGCCTTTTTGGCGCCGAGCTGCAGCATGTCTTCCAGGTCCGCCGGACGTTCGATCAACTGGTGATAACGCTCGCGGGATTCGCCCAATTCGCTGTCGAGCAACTGGAACAGACGATTCTTCGCCTCACCCCAACCCAGGCCCTGCAACAATTCGCTGCGGAATTCCTCGGACTGCGCCGGGGTGGCGAAGGCCTGGAACAAGGTGAACAGGTGCGAGTTATCCGGATCTTTCGCCTCGCCCGGCGCGCGGGAGTCGGTGACGATCCGCGAAATCGCGTCCTTCATTTCCTTGGCGCTGCTGAACAACGGAATGGTGTTGTCGTAGCTCTTGGACATCTTGCGACCGTCGAGGCCTGGCAGCGTGGCGACGCTTTCTTCGATCAGCGCCTCGGGCATGGTGAAGAATTCTTTGCCCTGGCCGAACAGGTGGTTGAAGCGCTGGCCGATGTCACGGGCCATTTCCACATGCTGGATCTGGTCACGACCGACCGGCACCTTGTGGGCGTTGAACATCAGAATGTCCGCGGCCATCAGCACCGGGTAGCTGTACAAACCCATGGTGATACCGGCGTCCGGGTCTTCGCCGGTTTCGACATTCTTGTCCACCGAAGCCTTGTAGGCGTGGGCGCGGTTGAGCAGGCCCTTGGCGGCAACGCAGGTCAGCAGCCAGGTCAGCTCGGGGATTTCCGGGATGTCGGACTGGCGATAGAAGGTTACGCGCTCCACATCCAGGCCACCGGCCAGCCAGGTCGCGGCGATTTCCAGACGCGAGCGCTGGATGCGCAGCGGGTCATCGCATTTGATCAGGGCGTGGTAATCGGCCAGGAAGTAGAACGAATCGGCATTGCTGTCACGGCTGGCGATGATCGCCGGGCGGATCGCGCCGGCGTAGTTGCCCAGGTGCGGCGTGCCGGTGGTGGTGATGCCGGTGAGGATACGGGTACGAGTCGTCATGGGTAATCGCTTGTCAGACTGCAATCAATTCGAAAGACGCGGCAGGATCAGATCCTTGAGATCGGTCAGCTTGCCATGAAAAAAGTGTCCGCATTCTGCCACTTTCAGCAGCTCATGGGGGCGCTCGAGTTTCGAGGACCAGTCGTAAACGAGCTGCGGATCGATGACTTCGTCGGTTTCCGGCTGGATCAGCGTCAGTTCGCCTTGCTGCGGCAGTTGATCCTGATCGCCCAGGCGCATCACCGCAGGCGCAACCATGAACAGGTGCTTGAGCGGCTCACCCTTGGCTTCCAGACGTCCACCGAGACTGGCTGCAACAAAACCGCCGAAGGAGAAGCCGAACAGCGTCAGCGGCAACTCGGGGTGTTTGGCCCGCAACCATTCGGCAACGGCCTGGGCGTCGTCGACTTCGCCGGTGCCCATGTCGTGGGTGCCTTCGCTGGCACCGACACCACGGTAGTTGAACCGCAAAGTAATCAAACCGGCATCGCGGGCGGTGCGCTGCAAGGTCGAGACGACTTTGTTGAGCATGGTGCCGCCCTGCACCGGGTTTGGATGGCAAATCAGCGCCACGCCGCGGGGCTGCTCGTTTTCCAGGTAAAGTGCTTCCAGTTGACCCACCGGGCCATCAATCACTACAGGGGTTTCGCGCATAAGCAAGGAAGGAACTCCGTGACCTCGAATCGGGTCGACTCGTCTAGCAAATTGTCTGTGCCAATCTATTGCGAGTGAATCGCGGTATACAGCGCAGGTTCGAGCCGTTAACGTAAAGCAAAGCCGTTTATAGAGGAAGGACTCGTGGAACACTCGCTCTTAGTTTGGTTGTTACCGACTCTTGCCCTGGTTGTGGGTGTCGCCATTGGTTTCCTGATCGCTCGCCTGGTGCCGAATGCCGCGCCTAGCAGCACGCAACGTCAGCTGGATGACATTCAGGAACGTTTCGACAGTTATCAGAACGAGGTGGTTACCCACTTCAACAGCACTGCAACACTGGTCAAGAAGCTGACTCAGAGCTATCAGGAAGTGCAGGATCACCTCGCCGAGGGCGCCAACCGCCTGGCCCTGGACGAGCAAACCCGCCAACGCCTGCTGGCCTCTCTCCACGCCGATGCAGCTGCCGCCCCACGGGAACGCCTGACGCCGCCGCGCAATCAGGAGCCGCCTCGCGACTACGCCCCCAAAGCCCCGAACGCGCCGGGCATGCTCGATGAGCATTACGGCCTGAAGAAGTAATCAGGTTTCGCGCGACATGAAAAAGCCCTCGGACAAGAGATTGTCCGAGGGCTTTTTTGTTGCTGATGGTTTAGTTGCCAGTTCGGGCCTCTTCGCGAGCAAGCCCGCTCCCACATTTGGAATGCACTCCCCTGTGGGAGCGGGCTTGCTCGCGAAGAGGCCCTGACTGACGGCACAAAAAAGCCCGCCCGATCTGTTGAGGATCGAGCGGGCTTTTTAACGCCTGGGGTTCAGTCAGACGCTTATGGATACTGCTGAACCGTACCTTGCTGTTGCTGACCACCATACTGCTGACCCGGAATCGCCTTCAGGTTGACCTCGACCCGGCGGTTCTGCGCCCGGCCATTGGCGTCGCCGTTGCTGGCAATCGGGTTATCCGGCCCGGCGCCGCGAGCCGACAGGTTGGCACCGCTCACGCCCTGAGACGTCAAGTAAGTCGCCACGCTCTGGGCCCGACGCTGGGACAGGTCCATGTTGTGCTGGCGGCTGCCGGTGCTGTCGGTGTAGCCGACGATCTCGATCTGGTTCTGGCTGAACTCCTTGAGCGAGCCCGCCAGGTTGTTCAACGGCTGATAGAAACCCGAGGCGATGTTCGCCGAATCGGTGGCGAAGGTGATGTTACCCGGCATGATCAGTTTGATCTGATCACCCTGGCGCTGCACTTCCACCCCGGTGTTGGCCATGCTGGCCCGCAGCTTTTTCTCTTGCTGGTCGGCGTAATACCCGTAACCGGCGGCGGAAGCACCGACCACCGCGGCGCCAATCAGCGCGCCCTTGCCACGGTTATCGTGACTGATGGCGGCACCGGCCAAAGCCCCGGCCAGAGCGCCGAGGCCACCGTATTTAGCGGTTTTGCTCATGCCCGTGGAACCACCGTCGGCCTGGCCCTGATTGTCGTAAGGGTTAGGCGAGGCGCAGCCAGACAGCAAGGCCACAGCCGTAGCGACAATAATCAAACGCTGCTTGGTGAACATGTAGAGCTCCTACTTTTTTTGCATTCTGTGGTGCAACGGACAAGGCATTAAACCTTTGCGGGCGTTGGATCGTTTCAGCGGACAAAAATTCCGTCTGTAACAATTAAGCCCGTACAAAAGGATTCTCGCGCATTTCATCGCCAAGACGTGTGTCCGGACCATGCCCGGTCACCACCGTCGCCTCTTCATCGAGGGTATACAGCCGCTGCTTGATCGACCGCACGATGGTCGCCTGATCGCCACCCCACAAATCCGTGCGCCCTACCCCGCGACGAAACAACGTGTCACCGGCAATCAGCAGCTTAGCTTCTGAAAACCAAAAGCTCATGGAGCCCGGCGTATGACCCGGCGTGTGCAACGCCACGCCACAGCCGCAGGCCAGTTCTTCATCATCGGCCAACCAGCGATCCGGCGGCGGCACCGGGGTGTAGGGCACACCGAACATCTGGCATTGCATCTCCAGGTTGTCCCACAGAAATTGATCTTCTTTATGCAGGTGCAGGGTAGCACCGGTTTTTTCCTTCAACTGACCGGAAGCCAGAAAGTGGTCGAGGTGAGCATGGGTGTGAATGATGCTGACCACCTTCAGGCCCAATGCGTCGAGCCGCGCGAGGATCAGTTCGTGGTTACCGCCCGGATCGACCACGATGGCCTTTTTGGTGATCGGATCGCCGATGATCGTGCAGTTGCACTGCAAAGGGCCAACAGGGAAGGTTTCTCGTATTAGCGCGGGCTTTGCGGCTTGCATGGGTGTTCCTGTAAAGTTAATGGCACATTTTTGGCACAGTGCGAAAAGCGATGGCGACGTTCAGGAAGAAAGGCCCCCACCAATGGCACGCTCAAATCAGACGTAAAGGGTGGCCCCAACAGACACGCACATTCAATACCCAGCTCGAAGCAAAAACCTGGGCGACTATGATTGAGCGTGAAATGGATGCTGGAGTATTCGTTAGCCGCAGCGAAGCTGAAGCGACCTCCTTCGCCAGCGCCCTTGAGCTATACGCCAAAGAGATAACCTGCAAAAAACGCAGCAGTGCATCCGAGCTGTCACGCATTCAGGCTATGCAACGTCATCCAATGGCCCTTCGCTCGCTTGCGAGCATTCGCGGCTCCGATATGGCGACTTACCGTGATAGTCGCCTCGAAGCGGGACTGGCCCCCTCCACGGTGCGCCGCGAACTCGCCTTGATCTCTCACGTATTCACCATCGCCCGCAAAGAGTGGCGCATGGAGTCTCTGACCAATCCGGTCGAACTCATCCGCCAACCAAGCGTTGACGATTCACGCGAGCGACGCATTCTCAGCGCTGATGTATGGACGCAAAAAGGCGGGAAGCTGCTGCACGAGCATGTGGACGAGCTCGAAATGATTTGCCGCTACTCTCGCTCGACTGAGCTACCGAAAATCATGACTTTCGCTGTAGAAACAGCGATGCGCCGCAGTGAGATAACTGGTTTGCAAAGCACTAACGTCAATTTAGACAAGCGAGTCGCTCTGCTGCCGATGACCAAGAACGGCTCCTCCCGGGGCGTTCCTCTCTCCAGCAAGGCAGTGGACATATTGAGTAACCTTGCCGAGAGAGAGGATGGTCGCTGTTTTCGGAGCAGGCCCGACTCAATCACCAAAGCATTCACGAATGCTATTGCCGATGCACGCAACGCCTACACGGAAGGTCTGTCCCTTCACCTCAAACACAAGAAACTCTCACAGGACAAGATTGACAAGTGCATCCAGGCCGATCCGTTCCTGATGGATTTGCGCTTCCACGATCTACGCCATGAGGCAACCTCGCGTCTAGCGGAAATCTTTCCGCTGCACGAACTGACCAAGATCACTGGCCATCAGGATACGCGCATGCTCATGCGTTATTACCATCCTAAAACGGAGGACTTAGCCAAGAAGCTCACTTAGCACTCGACCCGCGCTGTACTGGCAGTCGCTTAGCTCAACTGCCAATCTCATGACTTTGCTTCGTGAGCACCAGTGCGATGCGCCTTATGGGGCAGGTCCAGATTGCTCTCTCATGTATTCAATCCAATCTCTTCATCTCGCAAGCAGAACTCCCCATATCCCATCTCCCTGAGCTGAGCTCGAACTGCTGAAGCGAATGGCTGCATAGGTCTAGTAAGCTGTTGAATTTGATTTGCTTTTTCATCAATTGGTAACGTTTCAGCAATTAGGTGAGATAGGTCTCCGAGTGAATCCGCCGCTGCGGCCACCCTTTCCAAATCCTCTACCATCCCTTGTACTGCGCGCATTACCACTTGTCTTGCCTCAACTAATCCAGGCAAATCTAGTCCTAGTAGCTTAATGCTTTCAGTTACTCGTTCCCTATGTTGCTTCCCTAAGCAAAATCGACTTGGTCCAAGCTGTCCAGATGCTTTCACCTCAATGAGACGTACATCTGAATGAACCGTCGGATCAAGGAGAACGGGCCGCTCATCCGAAATACAGCGATCCTCCCAAGTTGCCTTTTTACCAATAGGCAAGAGAGGAAACCACGAGCCCTTTCCAACAGTTTCTTCACTATCTTCGTTGGTGCTTAGTCGATTTGCACGCTGAGATGAAAAGCGAAAATTATCCCAGGAGAAGGCTAGCCAAGGGTAGCCATCGTCATCATCGCCATCTGCGCGTTTTGCATTTTTCTTTGGCCTGAAATGGTCTACATCTTGAAAGGAATGGGCGTCCTTGCTTTCAGAGTACCAACATTTACCATATGACATTTTTGCTAGATGACGGCCAAAGCTACGCCATACATAACCTTTCTTTTCGATATAGTCTTTGCGTTGATCTTCAGGAAGTGCCTCAAGCACAATTTGAGCGCGCTCTGCGACTTTAAGTATTTTTTCTGGAATGAGCGCAGAATTTCGCCGGACGAGGATCAATTTTCCACCTCCCTTTTTGTCAATCGCCTCAATAATTCTGTCATTGCACGGCGCCTCCCAAGCACCTGTTCAGAGGTCATTGGCTGACGGTCTGCATATCTAAGGTCATGCCAAGAGAGCAGGAAATCTTTATAGAGTGGTTCTCTGTTGTCGAATAAAAACCCCAATTGCGAAAGTTCTTCATTGAGCATTCCAAGTCGGAGAGTTTGAGCTTCATTTAGAGACTCCTTATGAGCAAGCGCATTACGCTCGTCCACAAGACGTTGGGTATCAATATCCAGAGTGCTTGGAAGTCCGAAAATCTCGGTCAGAGTGGCAGTAAACCCCATTCCTTTGGGATCTGCAAATGGCGGAGAGGCGAGTATCCGGCCATCATCAGCCGTAGTGAGAATACGGATTTCATCACGACTGAGCGCTGAGATAGTTAATGGGTTATGGGTACTTAAAATTACTTGGCATCTATTTTTGTTTGCTGCGATGCCAGTCCAGTCCTCAATCAACTTTAGATAGCTAAGTTGCCAATGTGGATTAAGATGGGTGTCAGGTTCGTCTAATAAAAACAAGACGCGTTTGCCACGCGAGATGCGAATCAATCCCAAAACCATGAGCAGCTGCCGCTCGCCGTCCGATAAGTCCGCGAAACCAACATCGCCAGTTTTATCGTTCTCTCTAGTGATCCAAACTGTCATTTCGCGTATAAGATCAGAGACGTCCAACGCTTCAAGAGCGTAAAATAGATCGCTGTCGTCGCTGAATTCTTCGCGTAGATTTGCTAGTGCTTTTGGGTTGGCAAGGAAGGTTGCGAACTGAGATTCTTCCTGTCTCTTATCTCGGTAATCATCGATAGAGTTCCCTGAAAGGCCGAACGGGTGAAAAGCCAGTTTCTTTAACTTTTCTGCAGTGCGGCCTGCAGGTCCCTCAGCCCCCCAAAAGCTTGACGCATTTGCAGATTTTGTTGATTTGCCACCCTTGGCATACCAAGGCTCTCTGAACAAAGCTAAAGCAGAGTGAAAATTGTTGATGCGCAAACGATCTTGCAACTCTCGTATCACCGCCTCATCAGGAAAGGCAAAAAGGGCCAGTAGCGCTAAAGCACCATGTACGGGCCTGCAGTAGAAAAGCCGGCGCTCTAACAAGGCCTCGTGACATGATACTTCGTCATTGTTGCGCGCTATTGCCTTGTAATATTTAGCTTGGTGAGCATCAAAAATCAACTCGAGGTTACGGTTTCCGCCGGAGTAATAGCCAAAAATCAAATCAGGAAACCACTCGCTTTTGTTCCTTTCGAACTCTATCAGGCTTACTTCTTTCCCATCTACGGCTATGGCAGGCTCACCAGTTAAATTGCTCAGCGTGACTTGCTTGTCATCAATTCGGTAGTCCACTCGATACTTGAAGTGCGGTTCATGACGGCTTATGTCTACCCATCGGAAAATTTGTGTTATTGCCTCGATGAGATTGGACTTTCCTGCACCGTTCTGCCCAATGAGTACCGTAGTTAATCTACTTTCATCAAAATCGATTTCGAGCTGTTTTAGATTTTTGAACCCGTCGATGTATACCTTATCAAGGCGCATCACTAGCCTCCAAGGTATGGCCGTGGTCCTGAATAAAACCCTGCTCTACCTCCCAAGCCAGCTGTTTATAAAAATCAGCTATTGAAAGATCAGCAGTTTTGAACAAAACATCAGCTGTAGTTTTTGAGCCCAAACGATGTAGATGAGATCTCAAGTAAGGTTGACCCAGTACATCCTTATCTTGACGACGCTTGCTCATAGTGGTGCTCTCCCTTAGGGGGCGGATGATTCCAGACTGTCGAGATTTGCGTATCTTTTTTGCAGGGAGGTTTCTGGAACGCTCTGCAGCAATCCGTGCAATCAGTTCTACCGCTGGCTCGTCGTTATAGTTTTGAGGGAGTAGTTCGCCGCTAAAGGCTTTAACCAGTATACTTGGGGTTAGTTGATTGATGCGGACTTGAGCGGCCTGGACTCTGGCTTCGAGCTGCGCGACGAACGCGAACAGTTGCTCGATTCGGCGAACGATTTCATTTTGCTCCTGAATTGAAGGGAGATTGATCTCAAAAGCTTTAAGGAAGCCCAGATTTATTCTTGGTCTCGTAGCGCCGTGTACCGCCTCTTTAATTCGACGATAAGTGGCTCCTGCAGCTAAAGCATACATAACGAACGCTGGGTTAGCAGAAAAACTATCTACACGCAGACAGAAGCAGTCAGCCTTATTGATGAAAGATTCTTCGCTTTTAGGTAACTGGCAGACTCTTATTTCTTCATCGACAAAAGAAGAAAAAAGAACATCTCCAGCCTCGAGCGTGTTTTTTGAAAGCTGCTCAAATTTTTCTTCGCCGATATAAGTTTTTTTATCTTCGTTGAAAATTAGATGCCCAATATTTTCCAGGCGGACAACTCTGGCTCCTTCGACCGTATAGTCATCTGACTTAAGCTTAGAGCCGAACGGACCATCAAACGCCTTGTTGCATATTGAACCAATGGAAGTTTTTTCCCAGTTTAAATTCAATTTGGCTGCCGCGCGCCATTCCTCGGTTAGTACTCCAGAGACAGCGGCGGTAAGGGTGGATTGGCGGAAGCGTTTAAGCAATTCAGGGATGAAACCGATCCGAGCTTTGAGCGTATCAACTTGAACCAAAAGCTCGTCAAGTTTTTGAGCTATTCGAGTTTGTTCCGCATGGGGCGGGAGTGGGATAGTGATACCTTCAATATCACCTTTTCGTATAGAAGGAATTGTGGTGGATCTTGAGTAAGCTGCGAAGTCTTGGGTTCTGAGGAAATGATAAATGAATCGATCATCTATACCTTCCTCAGCCGTGAATCCCATCACATTGTTGTCTGCCAAACCTTCCCTTTTAATAAAACCTCTTCTGTTAAGTTTTAATGCCTCGCCAATTTTAGCAAATAAAACAGAACCAGATTTAAAAATATGCCCCCTTAATAGGGTCGCAGTTTCCTCCGATACGTAATTATTGGCAGTTTCTAAGTTGCCATTTTTTTGTGCGACGCTACGAGAAATATCGCTTACTTTGTATACAGGGTAGAGACCATTAGTTGAGCCTTGTAGTTCAAGGGGGAAGCCAATACCACTTTGAACAAGGCCAATTTCCCCCAAAGAAACAGACTGCCAGCCTTTTGGCAAATCATTCATCCCCGTAACCCTCTAGCACGGTCAGTCCCATCACTTCCGCCAGCATCTTTTTCTGTATCTCGGCCTCATCGTTTGCGCCAAGTGATCTCATCAACTCATCCAACTCTCGCAGCGCTTCAGTCAACTCAGCCATAGCCTCTCCGGCCAATACATCAGGCGCGGGTAAATCGTTGGAGTCCATACTGTCATCAGCTTTTAACCAGCCGATATCGAGCGAATCCCCACGCCCAGCGATTTCGGAGCGGCTAAAGACGCGAAAACGGCTATTTTCTCCGAGGCCTTCGACGTTCTCTGCCCGTGGGCTGTTCCCGTTTGCGTCGACGCCGTAGGCTACTTCGAAGGGAGTGAGATGTACGGAAGAAAAGGGTGTTCTCTTACCAAAGCTAGGCATATTGCTACGCAGATCATAGAACCATACTCGCTGAGTACAGCCTTGTTCCTGACGTGGATTGGTGGCAGTACCTTTCTGGAAAAACAGGACATTAGTCTTAACGCCAAGCGCGTAAAAGATTCCGGTGGGCAGTCGCAGGATAGTGTGCAGGTTGCACTTATCCATCAGGTCGCGTCGCACTTCGGTGCCCACGCCGCCCTCGAACAATACGTTGTCAGGCAGGATCACGGCGGCTCGGCCGCCGGGTTTTAGACCTCTGTAGATATGCTGAAGGAAGGCCAGCTGCTTGTTGCTTGTTTTGTAGGTTAGGTCGTCGCGGGTAGGACCACCGCCGCCCTTAGCAGTGCCGAAGGGCGGGTTGGAAAGTATTAAATCGACCTTGGGCAGATTAGCGCCGGTTTGGCCGAGTGCGTTGCCGAGGTGAACCACGCCTTCTTCGTCACCCTCCATGCCATGCAGCAAGGTGTTCATTAAAGCCAGACGGCGGGTGCCAGGCACCAACTCAACTCCGACAAAAGCCTGGTTGCGTTGGAAGGTTCTTGCTTTTTCATCTAGGTTGTAGTGGTCATCAGTCTGGCTTTTGATATAAGCATCAGCGGCAATTAGGAAACCCGCAGTGCCGGCAGCAGGATCTTGAATGATTTCTCCGGCTTGGGGCTGGATGCACTTGATGATGCTGTCTATCAGCGGGCGCGGGGTGAAGTACTGGCCTGCACCGGATTTGGTTTCGCTTGCGTTCTTTTCCAGTAGGCCCTCATATAGGTCGCCGAGGCCGTCCCTGCGCGCGCTGAACCAGTCGATACCATCTAGGCTTTGGATTAAATGCTCCAAATGACGCGGCTCTTTCAGACGAGTTTGTGCATCGGCATAGATGGCAGCGATCAGAGGGTCAGTATTTTTGCCCAAATCGAGCAGCATCTGTCGATAGTGGTTGAGTAGATTGATGCCAGATTTACCAGACAGGTCCGACCAGCGCGCGCCCTCGGGTAGCTTGTGGCCGAAGCTGTCGTTGTTCTGGACTTGCTCATGCTCCATCTTGACAAACAGCAACAGGACCAATTCAGTAACGTAGTCGCTGTAGTTGATGCCGTCGTCACGAAGGACGTCGCAAAGGTTCCAGAGCTTCTGGACGATGTCGCTGTTGGTCATGGTGGCACTCTAGTAAATGGGTGGGGCCAGCCGCTGACATTGTCGGGTAGGCCACCTGAATTGGATGTTTCGGGCTGACTTATTGAAACGTGGTGTAAAAAATGCTCTACGTTTGAATGGCCTACACCGCTTCGGTGACGAAGTCCGCGTTCTGAAAAAAATCTTTGTTCTACAGTGATGAGCAGGACGGCATTGTACTCCGGGTGCTTATTTTCGGTACGTGCGGCTACCGCCCAATAGAAGCGGCAATTGGCTAACCTACCTTCGGCCACAGATTGTCATTCAGGACCTCCAATACCCGGTCCAGATGACCACCGAGGTTGCGATTCAAGCTTTTAAGACCTCCATCATTTTTGAATGCCTCATTGACTTGTTGCAGGTCGATGATCACCTCATGCACCAGTTGCCTAGCGAGGCGATCGAGCCATTTACGTTGCACATGCGTCCATTGCTGGAGGGCGTAGATTTTTTGCATGGCAGTGGCCACCCGCTGATCAAATGGAAGCAAGGCTTCGCCGATAGCGGCCTGGCGGATGTAGCCGATGATGCTGGCAGCGATTTCCTGGTTGGTTTGGTTTCGCCATGCGCTTTTGAGGCTGACTTCGCTGAAACCGTGTTGATCGAGCAGTAGGCGCACATTGCGCAATTGTTCGCGGGTGAGGTCTTTCGGCCGGTTGACCACCACACCGAGGGCTGCGGACTGGTTGAGCTGTTGGTGAATAAAATCGTGGAAACTTTCCAGGTAGTCCTGAGGTTTTTGGTGGTCGCCGTAATTTTGCTCGCGGCCAATTAGCTCATCGCTTTGAGTGGCGATGATTGGGTGCCTCTCTGAGCCGAGTAGGTTGCTGACGGTATCCAGTTGGTTGATTAGTTGACTATGTTGACGGATAAAGTTGGCGGCTTGCTGAGGCCCCAGTTCATGCAGATGTTTGTGTAGTTTGGCCGGCTCTACCCCCCAGATGTCTTCAAGTTCGTTGAGCTTTTTCTTCAGGGATGGGTCGCTTTCTGCTTTGTGGTCGGCGGTACGCAGGATGCGCATGATGCGCTGACTGAGAACGTCCAGCACATCATGGGCGTGGCTGCTGTCCTCCTGGGTACCAGGGGCGTCATGGCTGGCATCGTTAGTGAGCTCGCTGACCAATTGCTCAAGGGATACGTTGGGATTCTTCACCAATGGTTTCATGGTGTCGACGGCTTCCAGGCTGGCGTATAGATCGACAGGGTCGTAGATGCGAAAAACCGTTTTGCCGATGTCGTCGCAGCGTCGGGTAGCACGGCCTTTCATTTGTTCATAGAGAATGCGCGAGCGTACCCGGCGCATAAAGACCAGGTTGCAGATCTTCGGCACGTCAATGCCGGTAGTGAGCAGATCTACTGTGATGGCGATGCTAGGATGAGTTTCGTTTTTGTACTTGCGAATCAGTTGCTCGACTTTATCACTCTGGCCAGTGATGATTTGCACCGTCGCCTGGTTGTATTGCTCGCCGTAAGCTTCCCTGAAGGCATCATCCAGAAGATTTTTCACGCGCTCGGCGTGGGCTTGGTTGACGCAGAAAATCATGGTTTTTTCTTCGCCAAATGGGTCCAGCTCATTGGCTAGGGCGTCACAGATCACTTTGTCAAAAGCTGGGGTTATGACGCGGCGGTTGAACGACTCGATATTGAAGGTGAGTTCGTCCTCCAGCTCGGCTAGGTCAACTTCGCCGGTCTGAGTATTGATCACACTGACCGACTCACCCTTTTCAAAACGGATACCGTGCTTGCTGAGTCGGGTTTCGTAACGGATTGGCGGTTCATGGTCGATCAGCCAGTCATCGGCTACGGCTTCGCGGTAGCTGTAGGTAAACACAGGCTTACCAAAAATCTCACTGGTGTGCTTGGCGGGGGTGGCGGTGAGGCCGATTTTACAAGCATCGAAGTAGTCCAACACACGACGATATTGTGAGAGGTACTGACTGTGATCACGGACAGCTAGCTCGCCTTCGCTCATCTCCTGGTCGAGGGTGTAACCACGGTGAGCTTCGTCAACAATGATGCAGTCGAATTCACCTACGGATGGTGGACTGTCTGAGCGAAAAACACGGCTGACCATAGCCTGTACGGTAGCCACCTGAATGCGAGTTTCCGCTTCGGCGGCCATGTCTCCCAGCTCTTTGATGTCATAGATCTGCGCCAGGGTGTGATTCTGCTCAAGGGGGGTGTCGTTAAATGAGTCGATGGCCTGTTGGCCAAGGGCACTGCGGTCAACCAGAAACAAGATGCGCTTGAAGCGCTCGGCCTTTAGAAATCGGTACATCAAGCCAATGATAGTGCGGGTTTTGCCGGTGCCAGTTGCCATGGCGAGCAAGCAATTGCGATGGTTGTTAGCTAGGGCTTGCTCCACTGCCTGGATGGCTTTTTCCTGATAATCACGCAATTTGAGATAGGCGAACCCTTCACCCTTGAGCTTCGCTTCGGCCTCTGCTTGGCTGCGTCTGAGGAGGTCGAGCAGATTATTCGGGGTATGGAAATCCTGCAGCGGCCGACGCGTATTGGCTGGACTGCGCAAATCACGGAACCAAGTGCCTGATTGTTCGGCGAGCTGTTTGATATAGGGGCGACCATTGCAGGCAAAGGCAAATGGGACGCGGAAGCTGTTGCCTTGACCATCGTTCCAAGGCTGCGGCCGCCCAGCGAGCAGCCAAGACTGCTGATACTCCGACGGAATCTCAAACTCGCGGGCATAACGCTCTGCCTGGGTAATACGGTCGGCGATATTGATGCGCTTGCGTTTGGCTTCAACAATGGCTACGGGCAGAAGGCCAGCGAACAGTACATAGTCGGCGCAGGCTTTTGGGCTGCTGGTGGGCCATTCTGCGATAGCTTTGTTCTTACCCTTTTCAGGGCGCGCGCCCTTGCTATAGATGAGGTCCAACGAATCGGCTTCCCAGCCGGCCTCGATCAGTTGCTGGTCGATCAGTATTCGTGTGAGGTCTTCGCTTAGATCGAAGCGGCTGCTGGCTTGTTGGGTCTTATAAACTACCTGCTTGGTAGACTGAGGCTTGGTTTCCAACCTTTTCTGTAACGCCATAAGGCGTTGTTCAAATTCAGCGCGCAACTTGTTCAGCTCGGCTTCGTGGGAATCGGCCAGTTGTTTGTGTTTCCGTGACTCCGCATCCATTTGCTCGGCGAGAACGGAGTACTCCTCTGCCTCGCGTCTCATCAACAAGGCCAGTTGTTGATTACTTTCAAGCTGTTGGCTGGACTCGCTGAGCTGCACTTTTAACTGCTTAATCTGGTTTTGTAGATCACGTAGCGGGGTACTGGGGTCAGCCGGTGTAACGAAGGCGCCGGGTTTGAACGCATTGCCGTTTTTACCGAAGGACTGGTGGTACCAGATGGCCAGAGCACGCGCGACTTTGAGCCCGTCCATGGCTTCGCGGTGCTGGGTACGAAACTGGTGTGTGGCTTTATTACCTTCGATGCGCAGGGTGTGAAACAGACTACGGATGTTTTGATCCAGCTGGATATCGCGGCTCAATTTGTAAAGGAGATCGGACTGCGTGGTCGTGGCATCGAACTCGATACCGGCGCGGCTGGCTAGGTCCTGAGCCAAAGCCTCGCCCAATTGTCTCAGCTTGATCAGTGTGGTGTTGGGATCTCTGCCAAAGACCTGTTCGGCCGCGCTCGCAAGCTGTAGGAAAACGGGGTCGTGTTCCTGAAGAAAGGAGAAGTTGCTACTGGCGGCCATGGTCGATCCTATGAGTGCTCATCCCTTGATTGCGCCGAATTGAGCTTAATTGCGCAAAGTTTCGCTGAGCTTACCCAAGATGGGTTAGGTTTGACCATGGCGTAACGCTTGCGGTGTCGCTTGGTCGCAGCATTGGGCTTTTTGAGTAGGCTCCAAGCGTATGCTGATCGTTACACCCATGGCGCCTTCTTGGCACTGCCTGATTTAGCTTTGGTAAGCCGTTTTTCGTACTTTCTGTATTCTGCCTCTAACCATGTAGGATCATCCCCCAGCTGCGAGTGGTGGCAGTATTGCGGGATAATTTTCCAGAAAGCAGTAATAGCATCGGCAAATTCAACAAACTGCGCTTCACTTATCTTCAGGTCTTCGTGACGGGAGCTAAAGAGCGTTAAATCGTGCAGATTGCCACGCGGATAATATTCAGGGTATTTGGATGAAAGCTCGCGATGCGCGTCTCCATCGCCGTGTTTGTAAACATTAATGACCAGCCGGCAGGCGTTAATTGTGTTGGAAAAGGGTTCTCCACTAATTTTTAGTCCAACCCATTCAAGCAGCTCGATTAGCCTGGGAAAACCCAAATCCCAGATAAGTGGGCTGATTATGTGCCCATCAAGCCAATGGCTGAACTCCCTGACGGCCTTCTCACGCAGAGCTTTGTCAAACTGGTGAAACATCCCGGCTGTCAGTGCCAAGGTGACTGTGTTGTGCATCTCATTCAGTGCCAGCCAGTGGGATACTCCTTCGTGGTATGCACGTTCATATGCATCTGCAGGGTCATCTCGATCCGGATCGAAATATTGTGCCGATTTTTCTAGGTGTTCCTTCTCTGCTTTCTGCGCTTCTCGGTCCATATCGTAAAACTGTGCCAGTAATCTCCTTCTGGCCTCTGATACATAAAATTCGTGGGGTTCCAGAATAATCGGGAGGTCTATCGTAGCAAGATAAAAGGTTGTGAAATCACGCTGTGTCATAGTTCCCTCTTGGATTTGATTACTGCTCGTTCCCGTTCGTTCATCCGTGGTCGTTCCGATATTCGACTGTTCAAGAAAGTCTTTGAGAAAGCCGCTACCCCAGGAAACCATCATGGACGCTTATTTTGTGGCGAGAAAAATAGCATCAAGCTCGGATCCTTTTTTCTTGATTTTCTCTTCAAGTGCGTCCGATGACAGGCGGGTACCGTTGGCTCTTTGACTTCTTTTTTGAGGGGTAAAGTAATCTTCGAGGATAAGTCGACATGCCTTATTGTCGATCTGGGATCTGATATCTAATGCAGGAACGGTGTACATTTTTCTTTCGATGTCGTGGAATACAGAATATTTTGTCAGGTATATTTCATTTAGGTTTGCTAGTCGTTTGTCTAACGTGACAAACATTGGTATAAAAAAAGCAGCCTTTGAGGTGTCTGATGCCCATGTTTCCATTAGACGAAAAAAATGGAAATCCCAGCTTATATTTCTGATTGCTTTAATGGAGCTGTTGCTTTCTTTTATTAGCTTACCTAGATTCGCCAGTATAAATATTGAATTATTATTTTTAAAGTACTTGTAGGCTATTGTTAGCTCTCTCAGCGCAACGCCTCGAATTTCGGAATGCATTATTGTGATGAGTGCGGAAAATTTTTCTGACAGACTCCCCTTTATGTGGTGTTCTATATGAATCATCGACAGTATTATGTAGAAATCAGTTTTTTGGCGTAAAATATGATTTTCGAGTGCTTCCTTATCATCATAAAAATTTAAAATTCGCTGCTTTGCGAGGTCCAATGAATCAGCCTCGGATAGTTTAAATGTTAGGTCGTCTGGCGTGCGGATGCACTCGCTTTTTGGAGTAGCGGATGATATGCGCAAGAAATTCGCAAATGATCTCGTAACATCCTCTCTCCGCTCTGTAATGTGTTCGATGTTTTCAAATAAATATGGGAGTGCGTCGCAATTTAGCTTGTTGCTTAGTATATAGTGCATCGATTTTGTGAGTGCGTCATAGTTGTTTCCAACTGGCATTCCTCTAAGGAATAAATCTATTGACCCTATATAATTTGAGTCAAATAGCAATGAATAGTCGATTGGCAGTTTAAGGATTGCGCTGCTGTGGTGGGCGTCTAATATCTCATTACTTAAGACGAATAGGTTCCTGTTCTGGTAAAACTCTTGAAGAAAAGCTTTTGATTTCCCCTCAAATTCTTTTTTCTCCAAGTGCTTCGGGAGAAGCTTTGAGTCAAAGCTGTTGACTTGGGTAAGTAATCTTACTCCTTTCAATTTCTCTTTGTTGCACGCCCATAGCGAAAGAATGCGATGTGGATCAATTTCGTTTGTGATTTCTTGTACAATTTTCTGTGTTTCAATATTTATGAAATTTGACATTGCATAACCATTTGTTAGAGTCGATGTCCGGCCCGCGACTTTTAAGTTTGAGTAATAGTTTTATTAATTTTATGTGTCTGTTTTGGGCTTCTAGATACTGGTTGGATCGAGCCGGCGCCTATGCGTCAGGGGTTCGAGGTCCCTTACTCAAAAAGTCTCTCTCTGCCCTGGTGAGGCTGTGCCACCAAGTACCCTCCCGGCCGAACGTTTTGACCATATGATGAAACACGGTTTTCAGTTCGGTCGGATCGCCATCGCTGCGAACTTCAGCTAACAGCTCAGCTGCATAGGCCGGGTGGGCGCGGAAATACTCGGCCATAACCTCTTCGTGTGATCTGTCTTTCATTTTACCCCGTCCTCTATTTTGAACGCACGATACAAATCTAGCCGGGTTATACGAAGGTATCGCAACTATACTGTCTGCCCCCCCTACATACTCCGCACATGCGCGATCTGAGCCAGAAGCAAAGGGCATCCAGATGCATCTTCGGGCCAATGTTATTTTCGCTTGTAGACGATTCGGCTCATGAGATCCAATGCCAGAGCTTGCAGAGCTCGAAAATTCTTCATCATCGCTTCTACATCTATCGGCTTTGCCCCTTGTCCACGCTTCTCGACCAGCCAAAGTTTTAGCAATCCGGCAACTCGCCCAAGATCACCGTTCACCTTGACTAGCTCGCGGACAGCGTCAAGATCAGCGCGAGCACCTACCGGGTGATTGAGGCCCACGGACCGAAGGTAAGCAGCCATTGATAGCCCCGTCTGTGCCGCTTTGTTTACCAGTTCCGCCTTCTCGTTTGCATCGACCCAAACTTCAACGCGTTCACGGCGTGGGCGTGAGCCGCGTGAATGGGGTTTCACTTCCTCAGTCGCTCTCTCTCGCGCCATAAGGTTTCCTCCTTTGATTGCTTCTTTATTCACGGTAGTGGCAGCCAGCCTCGCAGAGCAAATTTACGTCGAGCCAAAGGCGAGTAAGAGTAGGTGGAGGACTGGTGCGTGCGTAGCCCGTACCGGTACAACACACATCTTGCCGTCATATAATTTGCGAATCTACGCGATTTAATGCGAAAAGTTAAATTTGAGACATCAATCGCATTAAGTTTCTTCGCGTCGCATTAAATCGCATTAAATCGCGCTAAATCGCATATACAATAAAAATCTTTAACTAACTTCTTCCAAATTTTCTTTTCTCCTGTTAGACATAGAAAAACCGTCAAACAGGAACCGTCATGAAAAATTTCAACAGCCCTAATTCAGAGGCTAGACGCGGCCAAGGGAAGGTTGATTTCCTTAAGTTGCAAGATACTTTTCAAAAACAAATCAATGCAGGCCATACGCTGATTAATATATACGCCAGCAGCGCATCCAAACTAAGCATTGGATATACCCAATTTACAAAATATGTATCCCGATACTGCATGACGCCTGACTACAAAAAAACCACCGCTACCCAACACCAAAACCTCACTACGTCACCGGAGCATTTTTGATAAACACCAAAAGGGAGCAGCGTGTAATCGACGGTGTAACAAATACTTTTCAAACCTCAGCCCGCCTCCAAGGTGCCGCAACGAATCACACACAAGCCACCGTCTACTACATACCGATCCCTTTTGGTGCCTGACTTCGCTTGTTGCTACGTTTCATTACCCGAGAAGATTCTTAAGAGACGATAAATTTATGAATTCTAAAAATAGCGGTGATTTGAGTCGCATAAAGCTACGGACTATCGCACTAATGAATCACCTGCGCATGGGTGCTGGAGCGTCAAGCCCATATCAACTCAGTTGCATTATCGGCCAGGAGACCAAGAGCCTTGGCTGGCCAGACATGGTGGAATCGAACAGACTCTATAAATACTTTCGAGGAGATGTAAGAAGACATCCGACACAGATATTGAACCTTCTATCTCAGCTTTTTCAGAATGCAGAAGATATTTATTGGAGCGGCCCAGAGAATCTCTGGTCTGCGTTGTGGGGTGAGGCTCACCAGACCTCAAACATAGTAAAAACAATCTCAAAAACTTTGGAGCAATCGACAACTGAGGAGGCATTAAATAAAGTCTTTATGGATTACCTGGTTCATGGCTCTTTTTCTCTTACGTCAACCATCGCTGCATATAGATACCTAGCTACAACAGATCCATACGGGAGATTTGGAGATGGTTATGGTTTCGGTCGCGCATTTTCAATATATCTACAATTAACGAAAATACTCAAATTGGACGAGATAAAAAAGCATCTATCAGAACTGGGGATTTACGAAGGAGTTCAGTTAGAAATCAGCAAGATTGAAAAGGAGCGTGTCAGCAACAGACCGAATTGGGTTAGTCCCATCGAGTGCGGTCTGGTCTAACGCTTTGGCAGTCGTGTTCCGACCAAATCAGATGTTCAAGTTCGTGAGGTCGGACGACATCTAAAGATGCCAAAGAGCCAGGTTATCCACAGCATTGTGGTGGTAGTTAAACAGTAGAAAAAAGGTAGAGAGCACTTTACTCCTTTGGACACCACGGATTACGCGGCCTCCAGCACCTCGGGGGGAATGCAACCCCGATAAAGCGGAACGCAACCCCGACTGACCGGAATGCAACCCCGAAGCAAGCGGAACGCAACCCCGATAGGTCAACTGGGTTAAAGGCGCGTCCACACTGCCTGTTCCATCCCTTTAGTGCTGAGCTCGATTCTTCCGGCCGCAATGACCTCCACACGTTCCAACTCTTGCATCGCAGCATCTAATGAAGCCCTGAATTTGCGCATTGGACTGGAGTACTGGAAGCGTTCCTTCAACCAAACGAGCTGAAATCGCTGCACAGACTCACTCGAAGTCGCGACGAGACGCTGCAAGGCCTTAGCCATATCTTGACCTTTGCGAATACGTAGCCGCTTCTCCCAATTGATTAAGGCGTACTCGCGATTACGGTACAGAAAACGCCACCTTGGATCGATGCGGACGACGTAGCTCTCTCGCTCCGGGTCGTACATAAACTTATCGATCAGATGCAGTGATTCGGCTCTGCCAACCTCAAGCTTTGGCTTACCGTCCTTCGTCACCTCGACGATCAACATGGCGAAGCTCAATGCCTTCATCGTACGGTGTAACCACCGATACTCATAATTCCCCGTTTGCCTGCCTATGGCTCGCAGCAGACGTGCACGATTGATTGGCACCGCAACACCCAGCGGAGCCTTGATCGCTTCGTGCATCAACTGCATCCAAACATCGGCCTGAGCCTCATCCAACTGCTCCCCCCAAAAAGTGAGGACAGCGTCCTTACGACTAACCAGCACGGTTTCTTTGTGCATTTTCTTAGCTCCGCGAGCTACCGGAGCGAACAAGCTGGAGCGGGCAATATGATTCGGCATTGCACGACTGAACTCACTTAGACCGGGCAGAAACAAGGGGGTAGGTGCGAGTGTTACAGCAGGTCTAGAAGGGGCAGACTTACGTAATTTTTCCACCCGGTCAGAAAGAGAACCAATGGAGCTCACTTCGCGTAACTGCGCTGCTTAGCGATTTGCGCGGCTTTAGTAGGGCGCCCAGGTCGAGCACGTTCTTGCTCTACAGCAGACGCTGGAAACGCACAACCAACAACATACTCAGCCAACCATGCCTCCACATCCTCTACACGCCATAGCAAACGCTTGGTGCCTGGCAGTCGGCAGATTGGCGGCAGAGATTGAGGGTTACGAGTAACGTCGCTACGGATGCTTGTGACGGATTTTTGCAAAAAGGCAGAAAGCTGATCGACAGTGAGTAAGGCTTGCATAGGATGGCACTCGTATGAGCTTGAGCAGGTTAGTGCTCATCGCTGCATTGGTTTGCGAATGCCTTCAGATTGTTGCAAAGCAGCAATGGGATCACGGTAAGGTTTTCAACAGTTTCTTACCGTTCGGCGAGCACAATACGTCCTTCTGACGGCTAAAGATGACAGCGTCTGCCAGAAACCGAAGGGATGTCATTTTGACACCTCAAATGCTAATTTATAGATCATACGCAGCAATATCTTTAGCGCTACCTGCGATGAAAAACTAAAACCTTTCTACAGCCTTAAATATAAAGGTACATTAGGATGGACCCAATAAAAGCCAAATTAGAATACTCGCACACAGACGAAATAACATTTGACGCCGACATAATCCCAACCATCAACAAATGCTTCGCCGAACTAAGCGATTATTCCATCATAAAACAAGAAACCTCCGAAAGCAGTACAGAAATAACATTTTACTGCAAAGATTCCATCAGGAGAGAAGAGTGTAATTTTTTACTAACAATCTCAGTAGCGCACCAAAAAGACAAACAAAGCAAAATCACTAGAACCGAAATAAAAATTCAATCTCAAACATTAGAAATAAACGAGTACGATCTAGAGGCATACATACAAAATCTTTACTATAAAATACTTCTAAAAAAAAATGAAGGCACGAAAAATAGCTACACCGTTCGAATCTACTCAAAGATCTACAATTCACACCCCATAAAAGGACAATATTTACTTAACTTCAAATATAAAACTTTGCTTTCTGCAGTAGCTGCTCCTTACAAACAAGAACCAAACACTGAGCAAATTATCTTTTTCGACGTCGAAATGACCGCAGCAAATATTGAGCATGCGCGTTCACAGGCTTTTGAGCACGTCTCAAATATCCAATCCTATCTATCTGTACTGGTTGATGTGGGTTTCGAGTTCGTTGACTCCGAGTTCAGAACTTTCATATTCAAGCCCTATCCTCCCGAAGCACCGAGCTTTTCAACCCAAAGATTTAGGACCGGCTACTTTGACCCCGACCTAAAGCTGGTTGTAAGAGACAATTTGAATTTCCTTAGCCATATCAATGACGATGAGGACTTCACAAACCTGTTCCAAGGAAAAGTCAGCGTATCGCTTGACGATACTTTAACGCACAAAAACACTAGATTTAACTACACAGCAACAAAAAAAGAACATCTTGAACAATCATTCCTCAACAGGAATCTTCCTGAAAACATCCCAAACCCGATGAATTTTTATCGAGAAACAATATCTAAAGATCATCATCTCCCAAATCTAGAAATAAAATTTCCGAGAGAGATCAGAGCTTACTTTACGGGCATTCACAGACTGTCAACGGAAAAGAAAGAAGCGTTTCTTTCTTGCTCTCGGATGTATAATCTCGCCATAAAATTGCATAGGACGGAGCCCACGGCCTGCCTTTCCTACTTGATTTGCGCGGTGGAATCTTTGACTACTCCTAAGCAGGGATTCTCTGCATTCCTAAATGCATTTGCTCCTGAAAATTACGACAAAAAACTCTGCGATTACTATTATTCGTTAAGAAGCTCTCACTTCCATGCGGGGAAATTTCATTTTCGAGAATTGAACCCAAGCCTGTTAATTGAGACTGACTTGATCTTTGCTAGACAACATAAGCTATTTTTTGAGTTTTACGAAACTATGAGGGCGACAATTGTTAATTGGGTCGAAACGTACATTCTCCTAAAGTGTAAAGATCGCGAGTAAGTCAAGAGTAAGGCAGGCGGAAAATCCTAGACTGCCGATTTTTCGGCAGTCACTAAATTTTGTCTAACCAGCTGTTCACATGCTCGGCACAAATCTGGCACATAGAGAACGCAATACATCGCAAAAAAAAGCTCAAACCTGCTCAACACTGCAACACCGCAACCATTTGATTCTATTAAAAAAATTTGCAAACCGTATTAAAAACAATTACTTAGATCCTCATCCAGCATTGCAGTTGCACTGCAAGGGGCCGACGGGGAAGGTTTCGCGGATGAGGGCAGTATTGGGGGTTTGCATGGGTTAAATCCTGGTGCCAGGGCTGGGTACTGCGGTTGTGATCCGCAAAATTGATAGGTTATCCTCGCGCCGCGCCAGTTTTGAAACAAGACGGCAGGAAGCCAATGCCTGGTTCAAACGACTCTTGAAGCGTTTTTTCTAACGCTCAGCCCAAAAAGGATAATCCCATGCAAGAAGACTATCTCCTTCATCAGGACATTAAAGGTATCGAAGCCTGGGCACAGGTCTGAACCATGCCTGAGATCCCGATAGACTTCAGCTGTAAAACGACCTGCGCTTTTGTGGCAGGACGCTCGCACCTCAAGACGCAAACCTCTTGCCAGGACTATGTCGCGGCCAGAGAGTCCAACGAGGTGACCTGCATTTCATTGGCCCATGGGGCCGGCTCCCGAGCCAGCTCTGCAATCGGCGCCCAGGTAGCGGTCACGGCGACCCTGGCCTTTGTCTGCAAAAACTTTGAAAGCCTCTGGCAAAACATGGACAAACACAACGCGAAGGCAGCCCAGCGTCTGGTTAATCGCTGCCTCGATGCGTTCAGGCGTAAATCTGCAAAACTTGGCGGCGAGATCAATGACCTGGCCTGCAACTTGTCATTCGTCGCTTACTCACGAGGCCGCTACCTGGCAGGCCACTTGGGCGATGGCGTTATCGCAAGCGCTGATGCGGACGGACAACTTCAGGCCCTTTCTCATCCGGAAAACGGCGAGCTCGCCAACACCGCCCTGTTTCTGACTGACCATAAAGCGGCGTCGCGACTCAGGTTGTACCGTGGGCCAATCGAAGCCACGACTGGCTTCGCGATCATGAGCGAAGGCAGCGCAGAAAGCCTCTATGAAAAATCCAGCGGCGTCCCCGCCCCGGCGCTTCAAAAGCTACTGGAGTTGAATGCAACGCTGCCCAGAAAAAAAATGAAGGAAGTGCTGGCTGACAACCTGCAACAGTCCATTGCCAGTAAAACCGAAGATGACTGCTCCCTGGGCTTACTGTCGATCCTGAAGCCCTGAATCGACGTGAGGCAAACGCCCCGGAGTGACTGCCTCCGAGGAGAAATGACCGAAACCTCTGATCGCAAGGCCCACCTTGTGCCAGAGGTCTTTAATCGGTGATTACTGCAATACACCCAACTCTTTCGCCCTGGCGACCGCCTGCGTGCGCCGTTCAACCCCAAGCTTGCTGTTGATATGGCTGGCATGGGTTTTCACCGTGTGCAGCGAAATAAACAACTGATCGCTGATTTCCTGATTCGAACAGCCTTGGGCAATCAGTCGCAGGACGGCCATTTCCCGCGTACTGAGTTGTTCCGCTGCGGCGGATGACTCCGCCGGACGGGCTGACACTGCCGGAAGCTGCTCTGAAAGGCTCTGCGAAACGGGCGTCGGCACACCGAGTTGAAGTTGGGTACGCAGCCAGTCCGGATGTTCAGCCAACAACCGGTCAAACGGTTGCAGCGCTCCACCGGCCGCCGCTTCCAGCGCCTGACCCAGGGCCTTGCGGGCCTCGGGTTCACGCCCATTCCCAAGCAATAACGTCACTTTTTGAGTCAGCGCCATCACGCTGAGCAGCTGCCTGCCGGTTTGCTGCCCATGCTCAAGCAACGCGTTCAATCGTCCTTCGGCCAGCATCGGTTGCCCCTGAATGACCTCCAGCAAGGCCTGTTGCAACTCGATATGCAGCGGTAGTTGCGGATGGAACTCTGGAGGGGCTGCCGCGTGTTCGCCGTTGTAGGTCTGACCCAAGCGAGCGAGCCAGGCTTCGGCCAGGTCGGTGCGCCCCTGCGATAGCCAGAGTTCGCATTTGACCAGGGTAATCATCGCCAGGTAGTAGATCGGCGGCACATCCCAGATGTGCATCAGGCGCTCGGCTTCGGCAAGTTCGGCGAAGGCTTTGGCGAATTCGCCGCTGCTGCCCTCAAGCCTGGCGATCACGCAGTGACCGATCAATACGCTGATGTCCCGACAGGCGCGTGCCTCATTCAAACCGGCTTGCAAGCGTGCGCGCGCAGCTTGGGGCTGCAAGCGCAGGGCTAGCAAAAAGCCTTCGTACAGAATCAGTCGGGCGCGCACGGCATAAAGTCGTTGCGGGGATAACGGTTGCAGCCGTTGCAGCCCCTGGCGCACTTCATCCAGCGCACGCAGGATTTCCCCTCGCGCTTGCAGTACGCGAGCGCGATCGTAATGGGCCAGCGCTTCGAACAGCGGGTTGCCGACCCGTTGCGCCAACTCCAGAGATTCTCGGTTCAACTCGCGGGCACGCCACAAGTCGCCGTCGGCAATGGCCAGGTTGGACAGGGTCGAGAGGCACATCAGGCGTTGCCCGTAGCGTTTAGCGGGCAGGCTCTCCTGCGCTTCGGTGCAATAGCGCAGCGTCAACTCACGATTGCCGCGCCCGCGAGCAATGATCCCGCTCAGGGCCAGCCATTGCGCCAGCATGGATTTCTGCGCAGTGGCCGATGGGGCCGGCAGGAAGCGGCTCAAATGACTGACCAACTCCTCGGCGGCGTCCAGTTGACAAGCCAGCCCCAAGGCCCAGCTGTACAGCACAATCAGCCGTGGGGTGCTGATCAGCAGGCTGTCGGGCAAATCCATTTTCCAGCGCAGCAACATGCCGACGTTCTGTTCGGCCAGCAATTGTTCTTCGGAGAGGTTCTGCACCAGGTTCGCCGCGACGTCCAGGTGCCCGGCACGCAGCGCCTGCTCCACCGCCTCGTCGAGCAGCCCTTGGGCATTGAACCAGCGACAGGCGCGCAGGTGCAGGCTGGCCGCCGGCACCATCGCTTGAGCGGTAGGCCGGGTGCGCAACAGGTCGGAAAACAAATGGTGGTAGCGATACCAGTGACCGTTTTCATCCAGTGGCACCAGGAACACCTGGTGGGCCAGCAGAAAACGCAGGATCTCGGCACTGTCATGGGCTTCGCGAACGGCATCGCACAGTTCGCTGCAAAAGCGTTCCTGAGGGGCGGTGTCGTAAAGGAACGACTGCACCTCGGCGGGCAGACAATCGATGACTTCTTCCAGCAGATAATCGCGGATCAGCCCTTCCCCGCCATGCAAGGTCTGCGGCAAAGCCCCCTGGGAGCCTGCTTCAGACGCCGCCAACAGCCAGAAACGCAACCCGGCAACCCAGCCTTCGCTGCGCTGGATGAGGCTTTCCAGCGCTTCGCCGCGCAAGGAACTGCTGTGCCGATCGAGCAGGGTCAAGGCTTCATCGTGAGTCA
Organism: Pseudomonas sp. FW305-20; assembly: GCF_058788075.1. NCBI lineage: Bacteria > Pseudomonadati > Pseudomonadota > Gammaproteobacteria > Pseudomonadales > Pseudomonadaceae > Pseudomonas > Pseudomonas sp. FW305-20. The sequence continues at coordinate 65,064 of NZ_JBYTAJ010000016.1, forward strand.
GGCGCAAGTCCTGTTCATTCAACTCGAGCAATTGCCGCGACAGCCGCAGGCGCGCCAGATGCCAGTCCGGCCGCTGTCGACTGGTGACCATCACCAGTAAACCGTCAGGCAAGTGATTGAGGAAAAATTGCAGGCAGCGATCGAGAACCGGACCCTGTGCCAGATGGTAGTCATCCAGCACCAACAGCAGGGGCGTATTCGTTGACAGGTGCACGGCCAACTCATCGAGCAAACCGTCCAGCCATTCCTCAAAGGCAAACGGCTGGTGCCGCTGCCGCATTTTCAGCAGCCCCAGGGACTGGCTGCCCAGTTGCGGAAAAAAGTCCTGGAGGCCTTCGAGCATCCGCTCAAGAAAACGTCCGGGATCGCTGTCTCGCGGACTTAACCCCAGCCACAGACTTTGCCAGTGAGCCGGCAAGCCCTGACAGAACTCCACCGCCAACGAACTCTTGCCAAACCCTGCCGGAGCGCTGACCAGCAACAACCTGCCGCCGAGGCCCGCACTCAGGCGCTCGCACAGACGAGGTCGCAGGACATGGCCATCAGGCAACGGAGGCCGAAAAAAACGCCCGTCCAGTGCCGCGACGGCAACGCTTGCAGGGCCCGGGGGTGGGGACAGATCAGTCATGGCCGGCTCTTGTTTGAAATGCTGTTGGCGGCGTTGCAGATGTCCGCAGCCTAGCGGTAAACGAAGAGGGAATGAAGGTTATTGCTACAAATGGCTACAAAAAGAATACAAGCAATGCCTGATCTGAACTCACCTTGTAGCAGCTGTCGAGCTTGCGAGGCTGCGTTCGACTGCGCAGCAGTCGCAGAACCTCCCCCTGCGTTCAGCCTGACACTATGCGGCGCACGGTATAGCGACTGCTGCGCAGTCGAACGCAGCCTCGCAAGCTCGACAGCTGCTACAAGGAATTGTTATGGCCGTAAAAAAACGCCCCGAACCAGTCGGGGCGTTTTTCGAGGATGCGGCCTCTGTTCAGGGCAGCTTAGCGAACACCATCCTGGCGCAGCGCGGCCGGGGTGAAGTCGCTGGTAGTGGCGGTGAAGCCAAAGTCGTACGCCGATTTCTCTTCGTTCTTCATGCCCAGCGCCAGGTAGCGGCCCGATTGCAGGTCGTACAAGGTTTCCAGGGTGTACCACGGCACTTGGACGTTGTAGTAGTTCTGGGAGTGAGCTTCCGCCACACGCCACAGTTGATTACGACCGTCGTAGTGGTCGATCACCGCTGCTTGCCAGGTGTCTTCGTCGATGTAGAAGTCACGCTTGGCATAGATGTGACGCTGACCTTCCTTCAAGGTAGCCACCACATGCCAGACCCGGCGCAGCTCGTAACGAGTCAGGTCCTGGTTGATGTGACCGGCCTTGATGATGTCGTCGTACTTGAGTTGCGGCGAGTCGAGTTTGTAGGCGTCGGAGGCGATGTACATCTCTTTCTTGCCTTCGAGTTTCCAGTCGTAACGATCCGGCGCACCGTTGTACATGTCCAGATTGTCGGAGGTACGCAGGCCGTCGGCTGCAGTACCCGGCCCGTCATAGGACACTTGTGGTGCGCGACGCACACGACGCTGACCGGCGTTGTAGACCCACGCCGAACGTGGCTCTTTCACCTGGTCGAGGGTTTCGTGCACCAGCAGCACACCACCGGCCAGACGTGCCGGCGCGGTCACTTTCTGCTTGAAGTAGAACAGGATGTTGCCCGGGTTCGCTGGATCGTAATCCTTCATCTTGTCGCGGAATACGAACTGGTCCTGGAAGTACACCAGGCTGTACGAGCCGTTCGGCTGCGGTGTGGCCTGGGTCACCAGACGGGTCACGCTGCCACCGCGATAACGGGTGATGTGGTTCCAGATGACTTCGACGCCGGTCTTCGGAATCGGGAATGGAATGGCGGTTTCGAAGTTCTCCAGACCGTTGCCGCCGGACACCAGGTTAGTGGACGTGGCGTTTTTCTTGATGGAGGCAAACACGGCATCCGGCACGGTCGCGCCGCGATGGGACGGGTAGACCGGCATTTTGAAGGTTTCCGGGTAGCGCTTGAACATCGCGTACTGGCCCGGTGCGAGTTTGTCCTTGTACTGGTCGACATTCTGCGCGGTGATGGTGAACAGTGGCTTTTCACTGGCGAACGGGTCGGACAGGAAACCTTTGCTGTCGGCGGTGCCGGCGTTTTTCGCCATCGGCTTCCAGGCCGGGATCGATCCGTCGGCGTTACCCGCCATTTCGGCGCCCATCGGCGTCAGGCTCTTGCCCAGTTTGTCCGCTTCGGCCGCAGGGACCGCCGCCATGACGCCGGTCGCCAGCAGCGAAAGCCCCAGAACACCGACGTGGAACAGACTCTTTGTTATTTTCATAGGTGTGTTCGTCCTGATAATGCAGTGCTTAGAAGTTCACGCCGAAGCTGAGCGCAACGAAATCGCGGTCATCGACGGTGGTGTACTTGCCATCAAAGAAGTTGGTGTAGGCCAGGCTCGCGGTGTAGGTGTTCTGATACTCGGCATCCACACCCAGGCTCACCGCTTTGCGGCCTTCCTCGAAGTTGCCGCCAGGGCCAGGCGAGTAGCCTTCCACGTCATGAGACCAGGCCACGTTCGGCTTGAGGTTCACACCGGCGAACACGTCGTTGTATTCCCAGATGGCACGACCACGGTAGCCCCAGGAGTTTGCGGTGGTGAACCCGTCGTTTTCGCAGTAGCGACTGACGTTGTTTTGTGGTCCGCCGGCCAGGGTGCCGCTGTTCAATGTCTGGCACTGACCACCGGGCAATGGACCGGGGCCGTAGCTCGGGTCACGGCCGTAACGCGCTTTGTTAGTGCTTTCCAGACCACCAACGTGAGTAAAGCCGACCTCGCCCACCAGGGTCAGTCGCTCGGCGCCCATCACCTGGTCGAAGAAGTGAGTAAGGGTCGTCTGGAGCTGGGTCACTTCCTTGCGGCGATAGCCTTTTTGATCCTCCCCTGGCGTCCCCTGGAGCACGGAAACGTTAGGGTTCAGCGGCGTCAGACCGGAAAACAGAATGTCGGTGGTGTTGAGCTGAACGGGAGCATTCGGCCGGTAGCTGACTTCACCGCTCCACGCAGTACCTGTCGGTAGCGTCGTGGAGAAGCTCAAGCCATACAGGCGAATATCTTCAGGGTACTCGACGTAGTAGCTGGAGTTACCGGCCACGTTCAATGGCAACAAGGTCGGTGCCAGGCTTGCCGCGACACCGGCCGGAACCCCCGCAGCCCTCAGTGAACCCACCAGGCCCGCCGCGCTGTAAGCGCTCGCCGGAGCACCTTTGCCGCTGAAAATCGGCGCGCGGCTGTGGTAGTTCATGAAGTAGGCGCCGAACTCGGTGTCCAGCGGATCGAACATGTATTTGAAGGACACGCCGAATTGACCGCTGTCACGGGCATCGCGATCCGGACCGCGACGAACGATTACGCCTTCATCAGGGTCTCCCCAGGTGACGCCCCTGGCAGCCAGGGTGTTGATGCTGGCATTACGCAACGAAGCCGGCAGCCCCGCCGCCGCCAATGCGCTGTTGAGCCCGTTACGGGTGCGCAGTACGGCCAGATTGTTGTCGCAGCCATCCGAAATCACGTCCGGTTGCGAGAAGAAGGTGCCGCAGTTGTCGGTGACGGTCTGGTCCCATTCGAGCTGGTAGAAGGCTTCGGTCGAGAGGTTCTCGGTGAGACTCTGCGAGACGTAGAACATGTTGACCGGGATCAGGCCTTCCTTGATCTCGGCACCGGGACGACGGAACGCGGACACATCGATCGGGTTGATCGAGTTGATACCACCGCCGATGAAGGTACTTTCACCCCAACTTACTACTTGCTTGCCCAGGCGCACGGAGCCCGGCTGATCGGCAACGGCGTAGTTGTGGTAGACGAAGGCGTCGAGGATCTGGCCGCCGGAGGACTTGGCGCCTTCCTTGCGGTTGTTGTCGCTGATGTCCTTGAACGGACGGCTTTCGTCCTTGAGTTCAAAGTCGTACCAGTATTTGCCACGGACGAAAACGCCGGTGTCGCCATATTTCAATTCAAGGTCATGGATACCCTTGAAGATCTTGGAGAACGTTTCGCCACTCTTGAAGTTCAGGTGACCGTCGTCCGAAGTCTGGGACAGGCCACGGCCGCCGTTGTTGACGCCGATGAGGTTCTTGTTGGGACTTTGAGTCGACCAGCTGGAACCGATCGACAGGGACGAGTCGAACTGACCTTCGATTTCCCCAACGTTGAAACTGACGCCGAATGCTGGCCCGGCGAGCGAAGAGGCAAGACTGACCGCCAGGGGCAGTTTTGCCCGGCGCCAGAACTGGTTTACTGATGTCATCGACGCTACTCCATGTGCATTATTGTTATGGCAGTGAGCACTTTTAAAAACGCTTGGATGACGGGGAGCCAAGGTGTCCCCAAGTCATTCCAAAGTTGCATCGCCCCGGTTTGTGCGTTTGCCCCGTTCTTAAAAATCCTTGAGCGGACTATAGCCAGCAGGTAGTACTGCTTGATCCCTCTAAAGTGTGATTTGCAGCTGCCAGCCACTCTGGAACAGTCCTTTGCCAAGCCGACACCCGTCGGCACGGCAAGAATGGCTGAAATTTCAGATTTGACAAGCCAAGCGCTTGCTTGGTGGGGCTGGCGTGCCCTTTTGGGCACGCCAGGTGACGCTTAAAGCGTCGAGAGGAAAGTGCTGTTGTTGGCTTGCCATTCGGTGATGTCGACACGAATACGCTTCTTGTCGAGTTTGCCGACACTGGTCTTGGGAATTTCAGTAACAAGGGCGATCTGGCTCGGGATGGCCCACTTGCTCAGGTGCCCCTGCTCCACGAACGGCTTGAGGTGTTCCTTCAGTTCCTTGGCCCCGATCTCATGGCCTTCGCGGACCACCAGCAGGGCAAACGGACGTTCGCCCCACTGCGGGTCGGCGATGCCCACCACTGCTACTTCGCGTACCGCAGGGTGGCGACTGATCAAGTCTTCAAGGTCCAGGGAGGAGATCCACTCGCCGCCGGTCTTGATCACGTCCTTGATCCGGTCGCGAATGTCGATCACACCCATGCTGTCCAGAGTCGCCACGTCACCGGTGTGCAACCAGCCTCCGGCCCAGAGCTCTGCGCCTTTCTGCGGCTCCTTGAAATAGCCCTCGGTGAGCCACGGCGCACGCAACACCAGTTCGCCCTGGGTCTCGCCATCGGCGGGCAGGAAGTTGCCGTCGGTATCGACGATCGCCGCTTCCACCAATGGGCCTGGTACACCGGCCTTTATCCTGTACGTGGTGCGTTCGTCTTCGGTGCCGGCCATCAGCTCGTCATTGAGGTGTGCACACGATACCAACGGCCCGGTTTCCGACATGCCATACGCGGCGGTGAGTTGAATGCCCTTGGCCTTGGCCGCGTCGTAAAGCGCATGGTTCAGTGCGCTGCCGCCGATGACGATTTTCCAGCCGCCGAAATCCGTGCCTTGCGCCGCTTTGGCATTGAGGACCATTTGCAGGATGGTCGGCACGCAATGGGAAAAGGTGACCTTTTCCTTGCGCCACAGCTCCACCAGGTATTCAGGATCATAGCGACCGGGATAGACCTGCTTGAGTCCGAGCATGGTCGCCACATATGGCAGGCCCCAGGCGTGCACATGGAACATCGGGGTGATCGGCATGTAAACGTCGTTGGTGCCCAGCAACCGCACGCTGTCGATGGCGCCCATGATGGTCGACACCCCCATGGTGTGCAGCACCAGTTGCCGATGGGTGAAATACACACCTTTGGGATTACCGGTGGTGCCGGTGGTGTAGAACGTGGTCGCGACGGAGTTTTCGTCGAAGTCCTGGAAGTCGTACTGCGTGCTCGCCGCCGCCAGCAATTGCTCGTACTCGCCGATCAGGTCCGGCAAGTCGGCGGTTTTTTCCGGCAGGTCAGTCAACAGCAGGGTTTTCTCGACGGTGGTCAGGTGCCCGGCAATCGCGTTGTAAAGCCCCACGAACTCACTGTTGACCAGCACAAAGCGGTCCTCGGCGTGGTTCATGGTGTAGAGGATCTGTTCCGGTGACAGGCGCACGTTAATGGTGTGGATCACAGCGCCAATCATCGGGATGGCGAACATGCATTCCAGATAACGATGGCTGTCCCAGTCCATCACCGCCACGGTATCCCCGGCCTTGACGCCGGCCGCCGTCAGCACGTTGGCCAGCCTGGCCACCCGTTCGATCAGGGTCGGATAGCTGTAGCGCAACTGGTCGCGGTAAATGATCTCGCGGGTTTTTTCATAACGAGCGCCGGACATCAGCAGCCGTTTGATCAGCAGCGGATACTGGTAAGCGCCTTCGGCTGGAGGGATAACGCGAGTCTGCAACATAAGAGTCCCTTTTCTGACTACACGGTCGTGGCTGAAAGTAAGCACTTTAGTGCCCTTGGGCGCCAGCCAAATCAGCCAAAGGAATGATTTGCAGAAGAGGGGCAAATGCTAGCTTTGCGCCACTGTCTGGACTGTTTCGTCGGGAATTCGGCGGTTGCGTTGTAAAACGTTGCAACGCATGCTCGTAACACTTGTCTGTGAGCCTACGTACCATACGGACACGATGAGCCGATCGGTTGGCAGCCAAACAGGTTGCCTCCCTCTAGTCGCCACGGCCTTCACCTCATCTTCAAGAGAAGGATCTTGTTCACTAGACCTGCCTGGTCAAACGCCATCGGTATTGCATAAATAATGAGCATTGAACTGAACGCCCCCGAGCACTGCCCATCGACACCTGCGCCCCTGGTTTCCATCGTGGCGTCCTGCTACAACATGCAAAAATTTGTGGAAGACGCCCTGAAGAGCATCTTCGCCCAGGACTATCCAAATTTCGAAGTCATCATCGTCAATGACGGGTCCAGCGACGACAGCCTCGCCATTCTCGAGCGCTTGCAACAAACCTATGACTTCCAGCTGTATTCGCAACCGAACCAGGGCGTGAGCGCGGCGCTCAACCACGGCTTGCGATACGCCAAAGGCGTCTATGTGGCGACCCCGGACCTGGACGACATCATGCTGCCGGGGTCAGTGCGCATGCGCGCCGAATACCTGGACCAGCACCCGAACGTCGGCTGCGTAGGTGCGTTGGTCAGCTACATGGACAGTGATGGCAACACCATCAAGCAACAACACCGCGACCGGATACACACCTACAACTTCGATCAGGTCCTCAGAGGTGCCGTCGTGGTCGGCGCCCCTGTTGCCCTCTATCGCATGAAAGCGATGCGAAGTGCCGACTTCTACGCGCCGAAGCTGCGGGTTCAGGACTTTCAGATGACGTTGCGGATTGCCCGGCTGGGTTATGAGATCCATGAGTTGCCGATCTGCATGTCCCGCTATCGCCGCCATGCCAACAACCTGTCGAGAAAATACCGGACGCTGCTCCAGGCGGACCTTGAGGCGATCGCGCCGTACGTGAACCATCCCGGCTATCAGAGCGCCCGCACCAGACTGGTGAACAAGGCCCTCAAATATGCCGTGGTCGAGGACAAGAAAGAAGCCTGGCAGCTGTTGCGCTCGATTCCCTGGCGACACCTCAACAGAACCAGCTTCAAACGCTTCAAGCGGCTGGTATTACATCGCTAACCGCTACTCAGTGCATTTCGGTAAATGCGAGTTTCACCCCGATAGCGATCAGTACCGCGCCCATGGTCCGATCGAACCAGTGGCCCATCCGGGCAAAACCTGCGCGCACGCGCTGCTGACTGAACAGCATGGCCACCAGGCAGAACCACACAGCGGTGGCCACCGCGAGGTAGATGCCATAGCCCGCCTGCACCGTCAGCGGCGTGTGCGGATTGATCACCACGGTGAACAACGAAAGGAAAAACAGCGTCGCTTTCGGGTTCAGGCCGTTGGTCACGAAACCTGAAGTGAAAGCGCCGCGAGCAGTGCGCTCGCCCGCTTCCTTGTGCAAATGATCAGTCGCAGGTTGGGCCGGCTGTGCTCGCAAGGCCTTGAAGCCGATGTACAGCAGGTACGCGGCGGCCGCCCATTTCAAGGCATTAAACAGCACGATCGACTGGGACACGATCAGGCCAATGCCGAGCAACGAATAGCCGACGTGCAGGAAAATGGCGGTGCCGACCCCCAGCGCCGTCCAGGTGCCAGCGTGACGACCATGGGTCACGCTCTCACGCACTACCACGGCAAAGTCCGGGCCGGGGCTGGCTACGGCCAACAAATGAATAAGGGCAACGGTCAAAAACTCTGTCCAGTACATGGGGGGATCCTTTTGGCCAAGCGTAACTGTTTGTTTCATCTGATAGGCTCGGCAGATTACGCCTTCAGTTCATTGCACAAAAGGTACAGTTGATGACGAACACTCACCGCGCCGTTTTCCTCGACCACCCGTCCCTGGACCTGGGTGACCTCGACCTCAGCCCGCTGCAAGAGTGTTTCAGCGACTTCAAGCTTTTTGCCCAAACCACGCCGGACCAAGTGATCGAACGCCTCAAGGGCGCCACCGTTGTCATCAGCAACAAAATCCCGATCGATGCCGCCGCCATCGCTGCCAGCCCCGAGTTGAAGCTGATCCTGATCGCCGCCACCGGCACCAACAACGTTGACCTCGTCGCCGCCCGCGCCCACGGGATTACTGTCTGCAACTGTCAGGGTTACGGCACGCCGTCGGTGGCGCAGCACACGATCATGTTGCTGCTTAATCTGGCAACACGCCTGGCTGATTATCAAAAGGCTGTCGGCGAAGGTCGCTGGCAGCAGGCGAAACAGTTCTGCCTGCTGGATTACCCGATTGTCGAACTGGAAGGCAAAACCCTCGGCCTGCTTGGTCACGGCGAATTGGGCGGCGCAGTCGCACGACTGGCCGAAGCCTTTGGCATGCGTGTACTGCTCGGGCAGATTCCCGGGCGCCCTGCCCGGCCGGATCGTTTGCCACTGGATGAGCTGCTGCCGCAAATTGACGCGCTGACCCTGCACTGCCCGCTCAACGAACACACCCGCCATTTCATCGGAGCCCGTGAGCTGGCCTCGATGAAACCCGGTGCGTTCGTGGTCAACACCGCGCGCGGCGGCCTGATCGACGAACAGGCCTTGGCCGATGCCTTGCGCAAAGGCCACCTGGGTGGCGCGGCCACCGACGTGTTGAGCGTCGAGCCACCAACCGCCGGCAATCCGCTGCTGGCCCACGACATTCCGCGATTGATTGTCACCCCGCACAACGCCTGGGGCAGCTGCGAGGCACGTCAGCGGATCGTGGGCCAGTTGACCGAAAACGCGCAGGGATACTTCAGCGGTAAAGCACTGCGGGTCGTCAGTTGATAGACTGCGGCACTTTTTTACAGGAGCAGAGTATGGATCCGCGCAGTGAAGTACTGCTTCGCCAGGCCGAGTTATTCCAGGGTTCGGTGCTGCTGGCCGGTTTGCCCGCCGATGACTTGCTGGGCCGTCTGCCCGACGCTCATGGCTGGTGCTGGCATGCCGGCGATCAAGCGGCGCTGGACGCCCGTTTTGCCGAGCGTAGCCATTTCGGCGTGAATGTACCGGAGCGCGCGTTCGACACCGCCGTGGTGTTTTTGCCCAAGTCCAAGGACTTGACCGACTACATCCTCAACGCCCTCGCCTCCCGGCTGGCCGGTCGTGAACTGTATTTGGTGGGTGAAAAACGCAGCGGCATCGAAGGCGCGGCCAAGCAACTGAACCCCTTCGGCAAGCCGCGCAAACTCGACAGCGCGCGGCATTGTCAGTTGTGGCTGGTTACGGTGGCCACGGCACCGCAAGCCAAGTCGCTGGAAAGCCTGGCCCAGACTTATGAGTTGCCGCTGGCCGAAGGTCCGCTAAAAGTCATCAGCCTGCCAGGCGTGTTCAGCCACGGTCGGCTGGATCGCGGCAGCGCACTGTTGCTGGAGCATCTGGACAAATTGCCGAGTGGCCATTTGCTGGACTTCGGTTGCGGTGCCGGTGTGTTGGGCGCAGCCGTGAAACGTCGCTACCCACACAACCAGGTCACCTTGCTTGATGTAGATGCGTTTGCCGCCGCCAGCAGTCGTCTGACACTGGCTGCCAACGGCCTGGAAGCTGACGTGATCACCGGTGACGGTATCGACGCCGCACCGATGGGTTTGAGTGCGATCTTGAGCAACCCACCGTTCCATGTCGGGGTTCATACCGACTACTTCGCCACCGAGAACTTGCTGCGAAAAGCAGCTAAACATCTGAAAAACGGTGGCGAACTGCGCTTGGTAGCCAACAGCTTCCTGAAGTACCAGCCGCTGATCGAGGAGCATCTGGGGGTGTGCGCAATCAAGGCCGAAGGACAGGGTTTCAGAATCTATCGGGCCAAACGCGGCTGATAAATAAGTGCTTGCCTAACGGATTTTGCCTAGGCAGAATCCGCTCCGTCCTAGGGGAGTAGTCTCCCACGAGCGCCATGCTCGTCCGGCATACGTCAACATACTTGGTCAACAGACCATGGCGTATGCGACCCAAGCGTCCGCATCAGACGGATCGCAGGGTTTGACAAGACCTATGACACGAACACCTTACCCGGGGCGGGAAGGCTGTACGTGTCATAGCCGTGTCGACCCGCCCCTTAGGAAAACCCTGATGCTGGATTCACTTCTCGTTCCCACCGCAATCGTTGCCTTGGCCGAAATCGGCGACAAGACGCAACTGCTCGCGCTCATTCTCGCCGCTCGCTTTCGCAAACCCTGGCCAATCATCGCCGGCATCGTCGCTGCAACCCTGGCCAACCATGCGGCCGCAGGCGCAGTAGGTGCCTGGGTCGGCAGTTTCTTCTCGAATGCGACGTTGCACTGGATCCTCGCCGCGAGCTTTACCGCGACCGCATTGTGGACCCTGGTACCGGACAAGATGGATGACGACGAAGCCAGCACCGCCCGCAAGTTCGGACCGTTCCTGACCACGCTGATCGCGTTTTTCCTTGCCGAGATGGGCGACAAGACCCAGGTCGCCACGGTGATGCTCGCGGCGCAATATCCGGAACTGTGGCTGGTGATCATCGGCACCACCGTCGGGATGTTGATTGCCAACGTGCCGGTCGTTTTGGCCGGTAACTTTGCCGCGGACAAACTGCCCTTGACCCTGATCCGTCGCCTGGCGGCGTCGGCATTCTTCATCCTCGCCATTGTCGCGGTGTACAAGGCGATGCAGAGCAGCGGCTGGGTCTGACGCGGCCTCTTTGTGGCGAGGGGGCTTGCCCCCGTTCGACTGCGCAGCAGTCGCATGGCAGCAGACCGAGGTGTAACTGAAGCATTGTTGTGGAGTTCAATAAGGGGCTGCTTCGCAGCCCAACGGGGGCAAGCCCCCTCGCCACAAGAGCAGCGCCGCATGGCTATCAGGACTTCCTGGCTTTCTCGTACAGCGGCATGACTTTCGGAATCGCCGCTTGCAAAGCAGCAATCCGGCTGGCCGACGCCGGGTGAGTGCTCAAGAACTCTGGCGGTGCACCATTCGAGGCTTTGCTCATCTTGTTCCATAGGGTGATCGCGGCGTTCGGGTTGTAACCGGCACGGGCGGCCAATTCGAGGCCAATCAGGTCCGCCTCGTTTTCATTGCCGCGACTGTTGGGCAAGGTCATGCCGTATTGGGCCACGGTGTCCGCCAGAGCCAGGCTGCCCTCGCCCAGACCGAACAATGCCCCGGCGCCCTGCTTGGCCATTTCGATACCGTAAGCCTTGGACATCGCTTCACGGCCGTGTTCACGCAAGGCGTGAGCGATTTCATGGCCGATGATGGCGGCGATTTCGTCGTCAGTGAGTTGCAGGGTGTCGATCAGCCCGGAGTAGAAAATGATCTTGCCGCCAGGCCCGCAGGAGGCATTCAGCTCATCGCTCTTGATCAGGTTCACTTCCCATTGCCACTGGGCCGAATCCGGACGGAACACTGGCGCCTGGGCAATCAGGCGACTGGAGATCGCCTGGACGCGCTTGGCATTGTTACTGGTCTTGTCCAGCACGCCTTTGGTGTTCGCCTCACCGACAGTCTTTTGATAAGACTGGGCGTACATCTGGTTGACGTCGTCGGTCGACAGCATGCTGAACATGTACTGTTTGCGTTCAACGCCCACCGCGCCACCGCTGGTGGTGTTGACCGACTGACAACCGGCGAGCAGCAAACCTGCGCTCAGTGCACACACAACCAATGTCTTGTTCATCAAAAAACCCCCTGAAAACATGCCGCGTATCCTAGGCGTGGATTTGCATCGACGCCAGATACAACAGAGGTGTAGACGCACATTTCAGACAAAGCTCTCATGGCCGTAGAAAAAAACTCACATAACGATCAATTAGTTCATGGTTTAACAATCGCCGGAAGGTCCTGCGGACCTTATCGCGAGCAGGCTCGCTCCCACAGGGGATGCTCCTGTGAACACATTTTTTGTGAACACAGCAGATCAAATGTGGGAGCGAGCCTGCTCGCGATGAGGCCAGCACCAACGCCCATTTAGCCCGGGGTCAAACACTCCGGCCCATTGAGCTTCGGATCATTCACCAGATTCGCCAACACCCGCTCGCGCAACGCCGCGGGTTCACTGGCGAGCAACGCTTGCAAAGCATGCAACGGAGTCTCGGGATTGAGCCATGCTTCCTGCCCCGCCGCATCGAGAATCAAAGGACGGCGCTGACTCGCCGCCGGTTGCGTGATCACTGCCGTACTCAGCCACACCTGCTCCTGCACCGGATACGCTTCCCAAATCGCCGCAAAGAACAGCGTCGAACCCTCACCCGGCGTCAACCAATACGGACGCTTGCGTGTGGTGCCGCGCCATTCGTAAAAACCATTGGCCGGCAGCAGGCAACGGCGTTCGCGCAGGGCCTGGCGAAACATCGGTTGTTCGGCAACGGTTTCGGCCCGGGCATGGGCTGGCGTGCGAGACAAATCAGTCAGCCACGGCGGCGTCAAACCCCAACGCGCGCGGGCCAACTCACGCTGACCGTCAACACCGGCGCGCAGCATCAACACCGAATCGTTGGGGGAAATATTCCACTGGGCCTGCTGATCGGCGGGAAAGCCAGGCAGGGCCGCGAAGGCGGGGTTCCAGCGAAACAGGGCATAACGTCCACACATGGGGCAACACGACTCTTGATAAAACGAACGTCAGCCTAACAGACCAGCGTGCCGGGAAAACTGTCCGGCTCATCGCCGGGCAGTGGCAGCGCGGCATTGTACGCAGTGATCAGCTCCCGGGCGTACTCGGCCTCGTCGTTATCGACCGACAGACCGAGCAGGCCAAAGGTCGGCAATTCTCCGCTGCCACCGAGCAAGTCACGCCCAACAAGATGCGCTTCTATGCCCTCGCTGGCCAACATGCTTTGCAGCAACTCTCCTTCCATGAGGTTTTCCGGCTCGTAGATTCGCTGCATGGGGCGCCCCTTTCATTCGTTTTCGCTGTGAACTTCGAGCAACCATTCCTGACCGTCAGTCTGCAGGACAAACGTGATGGGGCGACAACACACCGGACAGTCTTCGATATAGGTCTGATCGCCGCCGGACAAGTCCAGAACGGCCTCAGCCTCTTCACCACAATATGGACATTCGTAGCGCTCGGTTTCCAGCATCGCGGTCTCCCAGGTGACTTGTGCGTATAATCGCCGGTCTATTTGCAGGGCTATTTTTGTCTGGCTAACTTTTCAGACCGTACCCCGTTGGTTTTCGATCAAAACCTTTACTTACCCTAGCCGTTTCTAACAAGAGAGCATGATGGGCGAATTCGATGCCATCCGACCTTACAATGACAGCGAAGTCCCTGCGGTGCTGGACCGGCTGCTCGGCGACAAGGCGTTTCTAGATATCCTCATCCACTTCCGCTTCCCGCGTTTTGCCGGTGCTTTCGGCTGGATGCTCAAACCTCTTATAGCTCATCGGCTGCGCCGTGAGTTCGCCGACGTTACGTCGGTGGCCACGTTGCAGGATAAAGTCGAGATGTACGTCGACCACACCATCGAGCGAGCCACGGACGGGGTGACGTACACCGGCGTCGAGCAGTTCAAGTCCGGCAGCGCCTACCTGTTCATTGCCAACCACCGCGACATCGTGATGGACCCGGCCTTCGTCAATTACGCCGTGTACCACGCCGGCCTGCCGACACCGCGCATCGCGATCGGCGACAACCTGCTGCAAAAGCCCTTCGTCAGCGATCTGATGCGCCTGAACAAGAGTTTTATCGTGCACCGTTCGATCACCGGCCGACGCGAGAAGATGGCGGCGTATCAGCTGCTGTCGGCCTACATCAACCACTCGATCCGCAACGATTGCGCCTCGATCTGGATCGCCCAGGCCGAAGGCCGGGCCAAGGACGGCGACGACCGCACCGAGTCGGCCATCCTCAAGATGTTCCATATGAGCCGCAAGGACGAGCCGTTCGGCGAAGTCATTCAGTCGCTGAACCTCACCCCGGTGTCGATCAGCTATGAATACGATCCGTGCGATCAAGCCAAGGCTCGCGAGCTGTTCATCCGCGCCACCACCGGCAGCTACACCAAAGTGCCGGGCGAGGACGATGTCAGCATCGCCAAGGGCATCACCGGCTACAAGGGCCGGGTGCATGTGAACTTCGCCTCGCCGATCACTGAACTGTTCGACGACACCAAGCAATTGGCGGTCGAGATAGACCGGCAGATCCTCGGCGGCTACCGCCTGTTCCCGGTGCATTACCTGGCCTACGCCCAGTGGAAAGACGCCGACCCGCAATTGCAGGTGCCGAAAGCCTCTGAAGTGTTTGCGGCCGACGAACTGGCCAAGGCGCAGGAGCAATGGCAACAGCGTCTGGACGCGTGCCCTGAGGAGCATCGTCCGTTCATGGTCCTGCAATACGCGACGCCGGTGCGCAATCAGTACCGTGTGAAAGCAGGTTTGCCGCTGTAGGGCTTTTGGCTGGATACGACAACGGCGCTCTATTTGACTGTCACCACATCACCTGTGGCGAGGGGACTTGTCCCCGTTGGGCTGCGAAGCGGCCCCAAAACCTGCGATCATATTTTTCAGACAGGCCAGGGGTACCGATTCACGACTGCTGCGCAGCCGGACGGGGATAAATCCCCTCGCCACAGAAGTCCCCTCGCCACAAGGTTGGTGTCAGCGCTTCAGAAGCGCGTGCTGATCCACGACACCAGCAGCGCCAACCCCAGGCAGGCAAAACCGAAACGATAGAAAAACCGGTTCATGCGCGAGGTCGCACTGTCCGGCATCAACGTCGGCTCATCGATACGACTGCTCTGGCTTTGCGCCTGGAGAATGGCCCGCGCGCGCTGTTCGCGGCGCCGAGTGGCATGCAGCAACCAGCTGCCCGGAAAGGCCAACAACAAGGCGAACAGGTTGATCAACTTGGCGGGATGGTTGGTAAACAGCGAAATCAAATGCAACGACATCACGGACCTCAGCAAAACAGGTGGCAGACGCCGAACCGGCGACCGCGGCGCGAATTCTACCGAAAGCCTCACCTCCTGCCCTTGCTTTCCGACAAATAACGAACCATTTGACTGATTCCTGTCCTGTGTCACGGCGCCGTCATCTGGATACGCCAGTCTGCCGCCCCTCGAAACCGACACGGAAACCGTCATGTTGCACGCCGAAAACCAGGATCGCCTCTACCTCATCGCCCAAAGCGACGAACAACAAAACCTCGTCGGCAGCCTCGCCTTCAACGTCCAGGACTGCCACTGGCTGGTGTATTGCGCATTGGGCGGGCATCAGCATGCGGATTTGCCAGAGACGGATTTGCTGACGGGCGTGAGTGTTCTGGATTTTTATTCGCAGGCCGCCTGACACCGCGGATCCCTTGTGGGTGCAGTTCCACCAAATCAGCACGCATGAAAAAGCCCGGGGCCATTGCTGGCACCGGGCTTTTTTGAATCCAGCGAACGTTTATTCGGCGAGAATCTGACCAATCGTCGGATCCTTGAACAGACGCGTCAACGCATCGCTCAACACATCACTGACCAGCTTGGTGTTGGTTTCCTGATTCGGCGCCATACCAAAACGCTGATCCAGGGACGCACCATAACGACCGCTGTAGCGACGGTTGGCGTTCTGCACATCGGAACGGAATGTCGCACCAATGGTGGCTTCAGTCACATACATGCCTTCTTTAGGCGACTGATACTTCAGCTCCGACAGGGTCACGGTCAACTGCGGAGCATTCAGCGCATTGGAAGTTGGGGTGAAGCCCAACAACCGCACGGCCGCTTCGGCCTGAGCCTGCAACTTCGGCAGAATCTGCGCGCCCTGCACGGTGATCGCGCTGGTCTCGGGGTACAGGCCACCACGGGTGCCCAAGGTCGGCGACGGACGACCGTCCACCACACGCACCACCACCGGTTGGCCACGGCCGACCGGTGCCAGCTGAGTGGTCAGCTTGGGTTCCGGATTCAGTTGTTGCGGGCTGTGGGCGCAGCCGACCAGGGTCAAACTGGTCACAGTGATCAAACCGAACAACAGGCGTTGCAACATGCTCTTCTCTCCAGAATCAGGCACAAACAGGCCCGCAGTATAGCGGTGGGCCACTGTGGGTAACTAGCACCTCACAGTGAATACTGAAATCTCTGACAAACCCTCCAGACTGCGGTTCCTGTCACAGATATGTCACCGCCCATACACTTGCTCGTCACGGCACGCTGGCAACCTTCAGAGCAGTCACCCCACAAGGTACTTCGCCATGCGCTATCTCATCTCGCTGTTCACTCCACGCCCTCTGCATCGCTGCTTCGCCCTGCTCGACCGCAACGGCCTTTGCCAGGCATTCAAACAGTGCAGCCTCCAGCCGATGGGTGATGGCTGGGTCGAAATCGAAGAAATCCGTCTCAACTGGTTACATCACCCCCTGCCCCCTAGCGCCCGTGTCAGCCAGCGCCAGCCTCGTGCGCGGGCTCAGCAACTGTTGACCACCTGACCGAACACCTAATAAAAGTCATTTAACACGACCATTTCCCTGCGTTTCTTCGCTACAATCTCCCCCCGATTATAAGGACGTCTCCTGATCGGGCCTCGCAGCATCGTCAATGCGCTTGTATTGACACCCCGCACCGCCCTACAGAGAGCCGCCCACACAGATCGAGTGAAGCTGGCGCGCTTGCTGTTCCTTGAGCAAAAACCCCACTTTTCGCGAATCTGCAGAGCTGTCATTACGCTCGGTCACTGAGCTGTTTGCCCGTTTTGCCTGTCATGTATCCCATGGCGGCAATCCATCCGGGCACGGTGCCAGGCTGGGGCAGCCCTTTTTTGAGGTTCACGTCTTCAAAAGAGCGTGAAAAAAACGGGTTTTCACAACTTCACAAGAGTGTGGCGAGCAAATGAATAGTTTTGCGTCTGAACATGCACCATTAGCGTCTGAAACAGCCCAACGACACAGGACCGAGTACGCCTCGAACACCGGATCCTGAAGCCTGTCCTCTACGGATTTGGTTGCACAAACGGATGTATCGACCATAAGTCGAATTGCCAGCCGCGTGTTGAAGTGAGTTCATGTGACTCTTTTAGACCCGGCCGGTAGCGTCCGTCGAAGTTGCAAAAAATTGCGAAGATTCGGACATGGCGATACTGCCATGGTTACTTGGGGCCTCACTGACACGCCCCTGAACACCTGGCAGCCATGCCGACAATTTGGTGCTGCAGATTTTGGAGACGCGTTAAATGGCGCATAACGAAGCAGTCGACGTAGTACTGGTTGGGGCCGGCATCATGAGTGCCACCCTCGCTGTACTGCTCAAAGAGCTCGACCCCGCGATCAAGCTGGAAGTCGTCGAGCTGATGGATTCCGGTGCTGCGGAGAGTTCGAACCCGTGGAACAACGCCGGTACCGGTCACGCCGGGCTGTGTGAGCTCAACTACACGCCGCAGGCCGCCGACGGCACCGTCGACATCAAGAAAGCCGTGCACATCAACACCCAGTTCGAGGTGTCGAAGCAGTTCTGGTCCTACCTGACCAGGAAAAACACCTTCGGCTCGTGCAAGACGTTCATCAGCCCGGTGCCGCACCTGAGCTTCGTGCAGGGCGACGATGGCGTTTCCTTCCTCAAGGAACGTTTCAAGACGCTGAGCAAGCACCACGCCTTCTCGGACATGGAATACACCGAAGACAAGGCCACCATGGCCGAGTGGATGCCGCTGATGATGCCAGGCCGGCCGGCCGACGAAGTCGTCGCCGCCACCCGCGTCATGAACGGCACCGACGTCAACTTCGGCGCGCTGACCAATCAACTGCTCAAGCACCTGACCAGCGCCCCCGATGCCCAGGTCAAGTACTGCAAGCGTGTGACCGGCCTGAAGCGCAACAACGGCGGCTGGACTGTCAGCATCAAGGACGTCAACAGCGGCAATACCCGTGAGGTTGATGCGAAATTCGTCTTCCTCGGCGCCGGTGGCGCTGCACTGCCGCTGCTGCAAGCGTCGGGCATCGAAGAAAGCAAAGGCTTCGGCGGCTTCCCGATCAGCGGTCAGTGGCTGCGGTGCGACAACCCGGAAGTGGTCAAACACCACCAGGCCAAGGTTTACAGCCAGGCAGCGGTGGGTTCGCCTCCAATGTCCGTGCCGCATCTGGACACCCGCGTAGTCGATGGCAAGAAGTCCCTGCTGTTCGGACCTTACGCCGGTTTCACCACCAAGTTCCTCAAGCACGGTTCCTTCATGGACCTGCCGATGTCGGTTCGCGCCGGCAACATCGGCCCGATGCTGGCCGTGGCGAAAAACAACATGGACCTGACCAAGTACCTGGTCAGCGAAGTGATGCAGTCGATGGAGCAGCGCCTGGATTCCCTGCGTCGCTTCTACCCTGAAGCGAAAGCCGAAGACTGGCGCCTGGAAGTGGCTGGCCAACGGGTGCAGATCATCAAGAAAGACCCGAAAAAGGGCGGCGTTCTGCAGTTCGGTACCGAACTGGTCGCGGCCAAGGACGGTAGCCTTGCTGCCCTGCTCGGCGCTTCGCCGGGTGCGTCGGTGACCGTTTCGATCATGCTGGAACTGATCGAGAAATGCTTCCCGAACAAGGCTTCCGGTGAGTGGGCTGCCAAACTGGCGGAAATCTTCCCGGCTCGGGAAAAAGTCCTGGAAACCGACGCTGCGCTGTATCGCAAGCTCAATGTGCAGAACAACGTCGCGCTGGAACTGGTTGAAGCCAGCAACGAGACCGAAAGCTACGCTTGATTCGGCTCCATAAAAAACGCCCCGTTCTCTTTGAGAGCGGGGCGTTTTTTTATGGGCGGCGAAACTGATGGCTCTAAGATCTTCGGTGTTACTTACACCGCCTTCGCGAGCAAGCCCGCTCCCACATTTTGATCGCGGTCTAATGTGGGAGCGGGCTTGCTCGCGAAGGGGCAAGCACAAACACTACCCCAGTCAGGCAATAATTAACCGCGAGCTTTGTTGATCAGCTCGATGTACTCGGCCGCATTACGCTGATCCTTGATCAGGGCGACGAAGTCATTGCCGTGCTCATCCTTGCCGTCCAGGTCCAGACCGGCTTCGACGAAGAACGTCAGAAAACGTTCGAAGTCATCGATGCGCAGGCCACGGTAAGCCTTGATCAGTTTGTGCAGCGACGGCGACGTGGCGTCGACCGGTTCGAAATCGAGGAACAGCTTGATCTGCTCATCGCCGATCTCGTCACCAATCACTTGCTTCTTATCTTTACGCATTGCCGACTCCAGCTCGCAGACATTTCACGGGGCGGGCAGTTTACCCCTCCCTTGCCACCGGGCTCAACGCGGACGAACAGCGCCCGTGTGCAGATCGGCCCAGACATGACCGTTGGCGTAGCTGAGGAACTGGCAATACACCGTGTCATTGCGCAACAAGTCGATCACCACCCGGTACTGGGCCATCGGGTAAAACAGCGTCAGGGTTTTGCTCTTGTCGTCGTAGATCGGCTTTTTCAGGCTTTTGCTTTCGCCATCGAAATTGACCAGCACCTGGCTGATGGTCGCACCCTTGTTCAAGGATTTGCCCTTGAGTCGGATCAGCAACGGCGACGTGACCGGGATCGGCTGCTGGTTGGACTGGCGTTGACTGCCGACCACTACCGAGTACTCGGTAACCTGCAACAACTGTTGCTGCTCGGGCTCCGCGTCACGCAGGGTGAGGTCATCGGGGGGCAGGAACTGCGCGTGCATCGGCACCGGGGCGGCCGCCAGAGGCAGGCTGACAGTCAGCAACAGGGCGGCGCAGCTGCGGATTAAAAGGCTCATAACAGGCTCCCAAGGCGAAGCCGAGCACTCTAGCATGAGGATCAACCGCGCGAATTGGCGATATGGGTCAATACTTCGCAGGGTGAAGCTGGCCATACTGAAAGAGCTTTCAGCCGTCGTTCAACGGTGCGCCATCTACCGTGGAGTGCTCATGTCGTTCTCCGTTCCCCCGTTGTTCGCCGCCTGGCGTCAGACCTGGCGCGCTGGTTACTCCTTCAGACGCTTACGCGGCGACATCAGCGCCGGGGTAACGGTAGGAATTATCGCCATCCCGCTGGCCATGGCGCTGGCGATTGCCGTGGGTGTACCGCCTCAGCATGGGTTGTATACGGTGCTGATCGCAGCGCCCCTGATCGCCCTGACAGGAGGTTCGCGTTTCAATGTCAGTGGGCCGACCGCTGCCTTCGTGGTCATTCTGTTACCCATCACCCAACAATATGGCCTGGGCGGTTTGCTGCTGTGCACCATGCTGGCCGGCGTCATTCTCATTGCGCTGGGGCTGATCCGAGCCGGGCGGTTGATCCAGTACATTCCCTATCCGGTCACCCTGGGCTTTACTGCCGGGATCGGCATTGTCATCGCAACCCTGCAATTGAAGGATTTTCTGGGCCTGAACACCGCCGGCCAGGCAGAGCATTACATCGAACAGTTGGGTGTACTGATTCTGGCCTTGCCCAGCGCCCGGTTAGGGGACGGGATCATCGGCATCACCTGCCTGGCGGTTCTGATTGTCTGGCCACGGTGGGTGCCGAGGATTCCGGGGCATCTGGTGGCGCTGACCATCGGCGCGCTCCTGGGGTTGGCGCTGGAGCACGGCGGGCTGCCGGTGGCGACATTGGGCGAGCGTTTCAGCTATATGGTCGAAGGCGTCAGCCATCCCGGGATTCCGCCGTTCCTGCCTAGCTTCGATTGGCCGTGGAATCTACCCGGCCCCGACGGCCAGCCTTTGCACCTGTCTTACGATCTGATTCGTCAGCTACTGGCACCGGCGTTCGCCATTGCCATGCTCGGGGCCATCGAATCCTTGCTGTGTGCGGTGGTGGCGGATGGCATGACCGGCAGCAAACACGATCCGAATGCAGAACTGCTGGGCCAGGGCCTGGGCAACCTGATCGCACCGCTGTTCGGCGGCATTACCGCCACGGCGGCGATCGCCCGCAGTGCCACCAACGTGCGCAGCGGAGCTTTTTCGCCATTGGCGGCCATTATTCACAGTGCTGTGGTGCTGCTGGCGATACTCGTCCTCGCACCGCTTTTCAGCTATCTGCCGATGGCTGCTCTGGCCGCGTTGCTGGTGATGGTGGCGTGGAACATGAGCGAGGCCCGGCACGTGCTGCATACCTTGCGCATCGCGCCCCGCAGCGATGTGCTGGTGTTGCTGACCTGCCTGAGCCTGACGGTGTTGTTCGACATGGTGATGGCTGTCGCCGTCGGCCTGCTGCTGGCCGCCGGTCTGTTCATCAAGCGCATGAGCGACCTCACGGACACCGCCGAACTGCCTCGCGAATTCCATCAAGCCTTACGGGATATGCCGGAGCATGTTCGTTGCTATGCGATACGCGGGCCGCTGTTTTTCGGTGCCGCCGAAAAAGCCCTGGGCGTGCTGCGCAAATTCAGTCCGGAGGTCAAAGTGGTGATCGTCGAGATGAGCGCCGTGCCCATGCTGGACATGACGGCACTGGCTGCCTTCGACAATATCCTGAGGGATTACCGCACCGACGGCATCGGCCTGATTCTGGTAGGAACCGCTCCACGGGTACGCCTGAAACTCAGGCGCGCGGGGATTCATCGGGAGCAGCGCCAGTTGGCCTATGTGAATAATCTGGAACAGGCTCGACGCAAAAGCGAACGCTGGCTCGCCGGACAGGACTGAGCGCGCAGTTCAAGCAAACTGCGCGGACAGTCACCCCATTCACATGCCTTTAACGGCAAAAATCCCGTTGGCGTTACGCCAGTAGCCTTTGTAGTCCATGCCGTAACCGAAGATGTAACGGTCGATGCATGGCAGGCCGACGAAATCGGCTTTCAGGTCCGGGCGAGCCTTGCGGTCGTGGTCCTTGTCGATCAGCACGGCGGTGTGCACAGCGCGGGCGCCGGCGTGTTTGCAGTAGTCGATGATCGCGCCCAGGGTGTGACCTTCATCGAGGATGTCGTCGATGATCAGCACGTCGCGGTCGAGGAACGAGACTTCCGGCTTGGCTTTCCAGAACAGATCACCGCCGCTGGTTTCGTTACGATAACGGGTCGCGTGCAGGTAGGACGCTTCCAGCGGGAAGTTCAGATAGGTCAGCAGTTTGCCGGAGAAAATCAGCCCGCCGTTCATCACGCAGAACACCACAGGATTGCTTTCAGCCAACTGGTCGTTGATTTGTGCACCGACACGGGCGATGGCCGCCTCGACTTCAGCTTCGGTGTACAGGCAGTCAGCCTCTCGCATGATTTGACGGATATGCTCGAGATCTGCGGGCATGGCGCTCTCCAGGGGGTGGCGGTTCAGGAAAAGCGGGCAAAGGTACGCATCAAGCGAGGCCAGATCAAGCGTTTGTGGACTAACGTTCTGAATGTCTATAGGACAACACCCTCGGATAGATTAATCTAGGCCGGTTTTTTTGCCCGCCGCCGGAGCCTTTCCCATGCCCATCCTCGAGATCCGCCATCCGCTGATCCGCCATAAACTTGGCCTTATGCGCCGCGCCGACATCAGCACGAAGAATTTCCGTGAGCTCGCTCAGGAAGTCGGTGCCCTGCTGACCTATGAAGCCACCAAAGACCTGCCGCTGGAAAGCTACGACATCGAAGGCTGGTGCGGCACGGTGTCGGTCGAGAAAATCGCCGGCAAGAAAATTACCGTCGTGCCGATCCTGCGCGCAGGCATCGGCATGCTCGAAGGCGTGCTGAGCCTGATCCCAGGCGCCAAAGTCAGCGCCGTGGGCGTGGCCCGCAACGAACAAACGCTGCAGGCTCATACCTACCTGGAAAAACTGGTCCCGGAAATCAACGAACGCCTGGCGATGATCATCGACCCGATGCTCGCCACCGGCAGTTCCATGGTCGCGACCATCGACCTGCTGAAAAAGGCCGGTTGCCGGGATATCCGCGCGATGGTGCTGGTGGCTGCCCCTGAAGGCATTGCCGCCGTAGAGAAAGCTCACCCGGACGTGACCATCTACACCGCATCCATTGACGAAAAACTGAACGAGCATGGTTACATCATCCCAGGCCTGGGCGATGCCGGTGACAAGATCTTCGGTACCAAGCAGAAGGACGCTTGAGCATGCAGCAAGAGTTCAACGATCCGCTCTGGCGCACGGTGCTGTCGGGTGCGCAGATGCTGTTCGTGGCCTTCGGCGCCCTGGTGTTGATGCCGCTGATTACCGGCCTCGACCCGAACGTGGCGCTGTTCACCGCAGGCCTGGGGACGATTCTGTTCCAGATCGTCACCGGGCGTCAGGTGCCGGTGTTCCTGGCGTCGAGCTTTGCCTTCATCACCCCGATCATTCTTGCCAAGGGCCAGTTCGGTCTCGCTGCGACCATGGGCGGCGTGATGGCGGCCGGTTTCGTCTACACCTTCCTCGGCCTTGCGGTGAAGATCAAAGGCACCGGTTTCATTGACCGTCTGCTGCCACCGGTGGTGATTGGCCCGGTGATCATCTCCATCGGCCTGGCCATGGCGCCAATCGCCGCCAACATGGCGATGGGCAAGGCTGGCGACGGCACCGAGCTCATTCATTATCAGACGGCGATGCTGATCTCGATGCCCGCGCTGCTGACCACCCTGATCGTCGCGGTGTTCGGTAAAGGCATCTTCCGCCTGGTGCCGATCATCTCGGGTGTACTGGTGGGTTTTGCGATGGCGTTTTATTTCGGCGTCGTTGATACCGCGAAAATTGCCGCTGCACCATGGTTTGCAATCCCGCACTTCACCGCGCCGGAATTCAACTGGCAGGCGATTCTGTTCATCGTTCCGGTGGCCCTGGCTCCGGCCATCGAGCACATCGGCGGCGTGATTGCTGTCGGTAGCGTGACCGGTCGCGATTACCTGAAGAAACCCGGCCTGCACCGCACCCTGCTCGGCGATGGCATTGCCACCACCGCAGCCGGCCTGTTTGGCGGCCCGCCCAACACCACCTATGCCGAAGTGACGGGCGCGGTGATGCTGACCAAGAACTACAACCCGAAGATCATGACCTGGGCGGCGATATTCGCCATCAGCCTGGCGTTCATCGGCAAGTTCGGCGCGCTGCTGCAAAGCATTCCGGTGCCGGTGATGGGCGGGATTCTGTGCCTGTTGTTCGGCTCGATCGCGGCAGTGGGCATGAACACGCTGATTCGCCACAAGATCGACCTGGGCGAAGCGCGCAACCTGGTGATCGTCTCGGTGACCCTGGTGTTCGGGATTGGCGGCGTACTGGTCGGCACCGGCACAGGGCCGGACGACTTCGGCCTCAAAGGCATCGCGCTGTGCGCGGTGACGGCGATTGCGCTGAACCTGTTGCTGCCGGGCAATGACAGCTGGAAGCACAAGAAGGCGAATGAATCGCTGCTTTGAGCGAACTGATCGTTCCCACGCTCTGCGTGGGAACGATCTGTACTCAAACGGGGGCAAGCCCCCTCGCCACAGTTTAAAGCGCCAGCGGCGCTCGCTCGCACAAGGCACTCAACGCCCGCGCCCACTGCGGGTCGTCGTTAAGACACGGCACCAACACCAACTCCTCTCCCCCCGCCTCGCGGAACAGCTCCTTGCCGCGATCCCCGATCTCTTCCAGCGTCTCGATGCAATCGGCGACAAATGCCGGGCACATCACCAGCACTTTCTTCACGCCCATTCCAGCCAACTCATCAAGGCGCGCTTCGGTGTAGGGTTCGATCCACTTGGCCCGCCCCAGACGCGACTGGAACGACACCGACCACTTGCCGTCCGGCAGCCCCAGCCGCTTGGCAAACTCGGAGGCCGTGCGCAGGCATTGGGCGCGGTAGCAGGTCGCCAAGACTTCTGGCGAAGCGTTCTGGCAGCAATTGTCGCTTTTGAAGCAATGGTGACCGGTAGGGTCGATCTTGGTCAGGTGCCGCTCCGGCAAACCGTGGAAGCTCAGCAGCAGGTGATCGTGATCCTGCTGCAAATGCGGCTTGGCGCTGGCCACCAGCGCATCGAGGTATTCCGGTTGATCGTAGAACGGCTGGAGAATCGAAAACTGCACATCCAGCTGCTTCTCGCGAACCACTCGCTTGGCCTCCTCAATCACCGTGGTCACTGTGCTGTCGGCGAACTGTGGATAGAGCGGTGCGAGCGTGACCCGCTTGTGACCCTGGGCCGCCAGGCGCACCAACATCGATTCAATCGACGGCTCACCGTAACGCATCGCCAGTTCCACCGGACCGTGGGTCCACTGGGCCGTCATGGCCTGTTGCAGGCGACGACTGAGCACCACCAACGGCGAGCCCTCCTCCCACCAGATCGAGGCGTAGGCGTGCGCCGACTGCTCCGGGCGCTTGAACAGGATCAGCGACACCAGCAAACGTCGCACCGGCCATGCCAGGTCGATCACATACGGGTCCATCAGAAATTGATTGAGGTAACTGCGCACATCCGCCACCGAGGTGGAAGCCGGCGAGCCCAGGTTGACCAGAAGCAATGCGTGATCGGTCATGCAACGTCCTATTTCAAAGGCGGCTGGAAAGGTCGTCCAGAGCCGCGCGCAAATCAGTGAACTGGAAAGTGAAACCCGCTTCCAGCAAGCGAGCCGGTACAGCCTTCTGGCCACCCAGCAACAGCGACGACAACTCGCCCAGACACACCTTCAACGCCAGGGCCGGCATGGGCATGAACGTCGGACGGTGCAGCACGCTACCCAACGTCTTGGCGAATTCGCGATTGCGCGCCGGCTTGGGCGCGCAGGCATTATAAGGACCACTGGTGTCTTCCTGATGCAGAAGAAAATCAATCAGGGCGATTTGATCGTTGATATGGATCCATGGCATCCACTGCCGGCCACTGCCCAGAGGCCCGCCCAGCCCCATTTTGAACGGCAGCAACAGCCGCGACAAAAAGCCGCCCTCGGCCGACAACACCAACCCGGTGCGGATGAGGATCACGCGAATGCCCAACGCCTCGGCGCGCTGGGCTGTTTCCTCCCAGGCGATGCACAACTGGCTGGCGAAATCATCGATGACCGGCGGAGATTGCTCGGTCAATTCGCGCTCCCCACCGTCGCCATACCAGCCAATAGCAGAGCCCGAAATCAATACCTGCGGTTTCTGCGCGCGGCTTTCGAGCCAGGCCAGCATGGTTTCGGTCAGCGTGATCCGGCTGCTCCAGAGCAGCGCCTTGCGTTTGGAGGTCCAGGGTCGGTCGGCAATCGGTGCGCCCGCCAGGTTGATAATGGCATCAACCGTTTCCTGTCCAAGGTCCTCGAACAGTGCGATTCCCCGCACTTGCGCACCGCAAATCTGCGCGACTTTTTCAGGTGTGCGGCTCAAGACAGTCAAACGATGTCCCTGACTCAACCAGTGTCGGCAGAGCTGACGTCCTATCAAACCAGTACCGCCGGTCAGCAATATGTGCATGACTTCTTCCTCGCGTGGCGTTTTACCTTGATCACTAGTCTATTTTTATATGCAGGGATCTTTGGTATCGGGCAGGCTCTGTGTTTAACAATAGGCCAAGCTGTCAGAACAAGAACGCTAAAAGTTATACCAAAAAACAATATTGTACAGGTTTCATCCACGGCGTAGTCTGTACAGAAAGGCAAACGAGGCCCCTATGACTGTACCTATCGCAATCATCGGCACCGGCATCGCCGGACT
This sequence comes from Pseudomonas sp. FW305-20, assembly GCF_058788075.1. NCBI lineage: Bacteria > Pseudomonadati > Pseudomonadota > Gammaproteobacteria > Pseudomonadales > Pseudomonadaceae > Pseudomonas > Pseudomonas sp. FW305-20. The sequence continues at coordinate 92,023 of NZ_JBYTAJ010000016.1, forward strand.
CTCCGCCGCCCAGGCCCTTACAGAGGTCGGGCATGTCGTTCAACTTTTCGATAAAAGCCGCGGCAGTGGCGGACGCATGTCGAGCAAGCGCAGCGATGCGGGTGCTCTGGACATGGGCGCGCAATATTTCACTGCCCGCGACCGTCGCTTCGTCACTGAAGTCCAGCGCTGGCAAGGAAAAGGCTGGGTCGCCGAATGGTTACCGCAGCTCTACACCTACCATGGTGGCCAGCTCAACCTGTCGCCGGACGAACAGACTCGCTGGGTCGGCACGCCGCGCATGAGCGCCATCACCCGTGGGCTGCTCGGCGACCTGGAGGTGCATTTTGCCTGCCGCATTACCGAGGTCTATCGCGGCGAAGAACACTGGCATCTGCAGGACGCCGAAGGCTTCACCCACGGCCCTTTCAGCCATGTGATCATCGCCACGCCGGCGCCTCAGGCGACTGCACTGCTGGCCTCCGCGCCGAAACTCGCCGGTGCCGCCGCCGGAGTGAAAATGGACCCGACCTGGGCTGTCGCGCTGGCGTTCGAGGTACCGTTGGATACGCCCATGGAAGGCTGCTTCGTACAGGACAGCCCGCTCGACTGGCTGGCTCGCAATCGCAGCAAACCCGGACGTGACATCACCCTCGACACCTGGGTTTTGCACGCCACCAGCGCGTGGAGTCGGCAGCATATCGACCTGCCCAAGGAAGCGGTGATCGAGCAATTGCACGGCGCATTTGCCGAGCTGCTGCACGACTCCATGCCCGCCCCGACCTTCAGCCTCGCGCACCGCTGGCTTTACGCCCGGCCGGCCAGCAGTCATGAATGGGGGGCCTTGGCCGATGCCGACCTGGGGCTCTATGTGTGTGGCGACTGGTGCTTGTCCGGTCGTGTCGAAGGCGCCTGGCTCAGCGGCCAGGAAGCCGCCCGCCGCTTGCATGCGCATCTGCAGTAAACCGCATCGATCAGAGTCAATTGCTGCTGTCGAAATAGACAGCAGCCCACCCGCAAAACCGCGAAAAACATCTTCTGATCATCGAGCTGTCGCGACGACGAAGGCACAGAGTCGAATGCCGGGTTGCAGGCGATGCAGACGCGGCGTTGATCCTCACAAAAAACTTGTACAATTAATTTGACTTGTACACCTTTGAATCTATGATGAAGTCATGTTGTACAGACTGAACAGTCTGTACAGGTTTAGATTCGAGGTGCTCCAATGCCCCACGCCGTGAAACCGAAGATTGCCATCAGCGCCTGCCTGATGGGCGCAGAAGTACGTTACAACGGCGGGCACAAGGCCTCGCAGTTGTGCAGTCGCACCCTCACGGACTATTTCGATTTCGTCCCGGTTTGCCCCGAAGTCGCCATCGGCCTCGGCATTCCTCGGGAGCCGATCCGCCTGGTGGGTGATCCCGAACATCCCGAGGCTGTCGGCTCGGTCAACCCGGAGCTCAATGTCACCCGGCCACTCGCCGAGTACGGTCAGAAAATGGCCGCGGAACTGGGCGACATCAGCGGCTACATCTTCATGCAGAAATCCCCGTCATGCGGTTTGGATCGGGTCAAGGTCTACCACGCCAACGGTGCGCCGGTGGACGGTGGTGGCCGAGGTATCTATGCCCAGGCGTTCTGCGCGCGGCATCCAGATCTACCGGTGGAAGAAGACGGCCGACTCAACGACCCGGTGCTGCGAGAAAACTTCCTCACCCGCGTGTTTGCCTACAGTGCCTGGCAGCAGTTGCTGCGCGAAGGTTTGACTCGCCGTGGCCTCACGGACTTTCACTCGCGCTACAAATACCTGCTGATGGCCCACAATCCGGTGCAGTACAAAACCCTGGGGAATCTGCTGGGCAACATGGGCCAGACCGATCCGAACGAACTCGGCCCGCGCTACTTCAGCGAGCTGATGTCGGCCTTGAAAAAATGCGCCACGCGCCGCACCCACACCAACGTCCTGCAGCACATCAGTGGCTATCTCAAACAGGCCATCAGCCCTGAAGACAAACAGGAAATGCAACACGTTATCGGCCAGTACCGCCACGGCATCGTGCCGCTGGTGGTGCCGTTGACGCTGCTCAAACACTTCTTCCGTCAACACCCGGATCCGTACATCGCGCAACAGGTTTACCTGCAACCGCATCCGGAAAATCTCAGCCTGCGAAACGCGATCTAATGACAATCCAATGAAAAGCCCACTCGACACCAGCGCCAGCGAAGACCTCGGTGCCGACTTCAGGAAAGCCCTCGACGAAGGCTGGCTGCCGATCCGTGAGGTCGCGCGGCAGACTGGCGTCAACGCCGTCACCCTGCGGGCTTGGGAGCGGCGTTATGGCCTGATCGTCCCGCAACGCACGCCCAAGGGGCATCGGCTGTTTTCTGCCGACCACGTTCAACGCATCCTGACGATCCTCACCTGGCTCAATCGCGGCGTGGCTGTCAGCCAGGTCAAACAACTGCTCGACACCCCACAGGCCTTAACCCAATCCGTCGAAAACGATTGGCAAGTGCTGCGCCAGACGCTGCTGCAAGCGGTCACTCAACTGAATGAACGCACCGTCGATGACACCGTCAATCAGGCCATGGCGCTGTATCCACCACGGACCTTGTGCGCACAACTGCTGATGCCCTTGCTGGCTGAACTGGAACAACGCTGGCAAGGCCAATTCGGCGCGCAGATGGAACGAGTGTTTTTTTATTCCTGGTTACGCAGCAAATTTGGCGCACGCATCTACCATAACAACCGTCAGTTACGCACCGCGCCCCTGTTGTTGATCAATCACTCGGACCTGCCACTGGAACCCCACCTGTGGCTGACCGCCTGGCTGATCAGCAGCGCCGATTGCCCGGTGGAAGTGTTCGACTGGCCACTTCCTGCCGGCGAACTCGCACTGGCGGTCGATCATCTGCAAGCCCGCGGCGTACTGCTGTATTCCAGCAAAGCCATGAATCTTTCGCAGCTGCCGAAACTTTTGAACGGGGTCAGTTGCCCAAAATTGATTGCCGGACCAACGGTATGCATCCACCACACCGAGTTGTCCGCACGAACGTACAAGATCACTGATTTGTTCCTGGCTGAAGATCCGCTAGCAGCGCATCAGGGCCTGATTCAGCGTGGGCTCATTTAATGGCGAATTTTTTAATGAATCGTGCGGACACCTCTGTGCAATTGATCTGGTTGCGCAGCGACTTGCGCCTCCATGACAACACCGCCCTTTCGGCCGCTGCAGCCCGCGGCCCGACTGTGGCGGTGTATCTGCTGAGCCCGGAGCAATGGCTGGAACACGATGATGCGCCGTGCAAAGTGGATTTCTGGCTGCGCAACCTGAGCGAGTTACGCAGCGCCCTGGATGAGCTGAACATTCCCTTGTTGATCCGCAAGGCATCTCGCTGGGATGAAGCACCCAAGGTGCTGCTCGATCTTTGCCAGCAGTTGAAAGTCGACGCGGTGCACGTCAACGAGGAGTACGGCATTCATGAAAGCCGTCGTGACGCAGCCGTAGCCGAAACACTGAATGCCCATGCCATCGACTTTTACAGCTACCTCGATCAATTGCTGTTGAAACCGGGCACCGTACTGACCAAAACGGGCACCTACTTTCAGGTGTTCAGCCAGTTCCGCAAGGCGTGTTATGACCGCCTGCGCTGGTCGTTACCGCAGCGGGTCCCAGCACCCGCCGTGCAGGCGCCGCTGGCGATCGACAGCGACAAGATCCCGTCGAACGTTGAAGGCTTCGCAACGCCCAGCGACAGCCTGCGCAGTCTTTGGCCTGCCGGGGAAGCCGAAGCCCACCGTCGCCTCGTCACCTTCGCCGACGCTCAGATCGACGACTACAAAGACGAACGCGACTTCCCGGCCAAACCCGGCACCAGTCAGCTCTCGGCCTATCTCGCCGCCGGGGTGATTTCCCCCCGTCAATGTCTGCACGCCGCGCTGCAAAGCAATCAGGGCGAGTTCGAAAGTGGCAAGGTCGGCGCCGTTACCTGGATCAACGAATTGCTGTGGCGCGAGTTCTACAAACACATCCTGGTGGGCTACCCACGGGTCTCGCGTCATTGCGCATTCCGCCCGGAAACCGAAGCCCTCGCCTGGCGCGATGCCCCGGATGAACTCCTGGCCTGGCAAGAGGCCCGCACCGGTCTGCCGATTATCGACGCGGCCATGCGCCAATTGCTGGAAACCGGCTGGATGCATAACCGCCTGCGCATGGTAGTGGCGATGTTCCTGACCAAGAATCTGCTGATCGACTGGCGTGAAGGCGAACGTTTTTTCATGCGTCATCTGATCGATGGCGACCTGGCGGCGAACAACGGTGGCTGGCAGTGGAGTTCGTCCACTGGCACCGATTCGGCGCCCTACTTCCGGATTTTCAACCCGCTGAGCCAGTCGGAGAAATTTGACAGCGAGGGGCTGTTCATCAAGTACTGGCTGCCGGAACTGGCCGGGCTGAACAAGAAGGATGTGCACAACCCGGCGAACCTCGGCGGCCTGTTCGGTGTGGCGGATTATCCTTCGCCGATCGTCAATCTGAGCAGCTCTCGGCAACGGGCGCTGGCCGCGTTCAAGAACTTGCCATCACGACAATCTGCCGGGCGATTACCTGACTGAAAAAGGAGAATGGGATGAGTTTTACACCTCCAAGGCGCTACTGGCTGACAGGTGCCGGCAACGGCATTGGTGCCTCGCTGGCCGAAGAAATATTGAAAACCGGTGCTCACCTCGCGGTGAGCTCTCGTTCTGTGGCGCCACTCAAAGTCTTGTCCCAGCGTTATCCGGGGCAAGTGCTGGTAGTGGCCGGTGACCTGACCAACAGCCAGACCGTGCGAGAAATCGGCGAGCAGATTGCCGAGGAGTGGGGAGCCCTGGACACGGTGATCCTCAATGCCGGCACTTGCGAATACGTCGACGTTCAGCAGTTCGATGCGTCGATCGTCGAGCACGTGGTGCGCACCAATCTGCTTGCCAGCAGCTTTTGCATCCAGGCGGCCCTGCCGCTCTTGCGCGCCGGCACCGCGCCGTATCTGGTGGGCGTCGCCAGCTCGGTCACCTACCTGCCGCTTCCACGGTCCGAGGCTCATGGCACCTCAAAGCCCGGGTTGCGTTATCTGTTTGAATCGTCGCGCATTGATCTTGCTCCAGATGGCATCGAAGTCACCGTGGTCAGCCCCGGGTTTGTCGAAACACCCCTGACAGCGCAAAACAGCCCCACGCCACTCGGCTGGCCGGTGGACAAGGCCGCACGCCACATCTTCGCCGAACTGAAGGATCGGCCGCTGGAGATAGCCTTTCCCGCGTTGTTCATGGCCGACCTCTGGCCATTATCGAAATCACCCCACCGAGCAAACCTGGCAATCGGCAAACGCATGGTGCGCAGCAACCCGCCGATCAAGGACCAGCCGTAAATCACCCGCCTCCAAGGCTGATCGCTCCTGGCTGTTGAATCGCAGCCATGAGATCACCCTGTCCGTCAGGCCTTTCACACAGCATCGGCCCACTGCCTTACACTGGGCGCCATGAAAACCATTCCCCATACGCAAATCGCCGAGCCTGCGGTCACATGCTCGACCTGCGCAGCTTGCTGCTGTCAGCTCGAAGTCATGCTGATCACGGACACGGGCGTGCCCGAACGTTTTATCGATACCGATGACTGGGGCGGGGAAGTCATGCTGCGCCTGGATGACGGCTGGTGCGCCGCGCTGGATCGCAACACGATGATGTGCACCATCTACGAAAAACGCCCGCTGATCTGTCGGGAGTTCGAGATGGGCGCACCGGAATGCATCGAAGAACGCCAAGGGATTACCACGGCGTATCGCTGAAAGTCAGACCAGTGAAGATCCAATGTGGGAGCGGGCTTGCTCGCGAAGGCGGCGTGTCAGTCAACGATGATGTCAACTGACAGTCCGCATTCGCGAGCAAGCCCGCTCCCACATTTAACCGAGTGAGTCTTACAGCGGCATGGTGTAGTGAAGCGCGTAACTTTCTACACCATCGTTCGGGCTGCTGATTCCGGCATTGGAATAATGCGTCGCACGAATCCCGACTTCATGCCCGCCCGTAAAGCGCAGTCCAAAACCGAACCGGTCTTCAAACTGAAAGGCACTGCCCAGTTGGTTGTTTTCGACTTCGGTATTGGCGAATACCGCGACGCCGACGCCCAACTCCAGGTAGGGTTTGACGGTCTGCCCGGCAAACTCGTAAACCAGCACCGGCGAGAACGACAGGCTGTGGTTGCTGGAGGTCTTGTCGCCATCCCAATAGGTGTAGCCACCGCTCCAGTAACCCGTCAAACGACCGATATCACTCTGCAACCAGCTCTTGTCCCAATCGAATTGCATGCCCAGCCGATAGGTCATGGTCGATTCGTCAGTCTGGCCGACCGCGAACTCCACGCCTGCCGCTTGTGCGGTAAAACTGTGCCCCATTAGTGCGGCCGCAATCGCGGCCAAGCAGAATAGTCGCTTCATTAGAAACATCCTTTTCCGAACGATTTCGTATGGTTTTTTTTTGTTGCTTAACGCTATAGAAGTCGACGATTAATCAGAAGTTCACCCCAATTACTCGCTTGCCCCGAGTTTTGTTACTCCTTGAAGCTTCGCACAACACCAGCGGTATTCCACAGTATCGGCAAGATATTTCTGAAATGCTCCGGATCGGCACTCGTCCAGAATTGCGCAGCACGCGCAGGTTCTTGGGCGAGCAATTCCCGCTCGGCCAACAATCGCTGAAGTTGCCGCGCTACAGCGGCGCCGGTATCAATCAAACTGATGTCATCGGGGATCATCTGCTTAAGCAACGGCTTTAGGAAGGGATAATGCGTGCAGCCCAGAATTATCGTGTCGCACCCGGCACCGAGCAGCGGTTCGACATACCTGGCCAGCAACTGGCGCAATGCCTCGCTGTGCAGATCGCCGTTTTCAATCAGCTCCACCAGGCCGGGGCACGGCTGGGTGATGACGCGCACATCGGTGGCGAATCGGTCGAGCAACGCCGCGAACTTGGCACTCTGCAAGGTGCCAGTAGTGGCGAGCACGCCGACCACACCGCTGCGGGTGGCGGCAGCGGCCGGTTTGACCGCTGGCTCCATGCCGACGATGGGCCACTCGGGATAATCGCGGCGCAAGTCGGCAACGCCAGCGACCGTCGCCGTGTTGCAGGCCAGCACCAAGGCCTTGGCGCCCTGCTGCTGAAAAAAACCGGCCATCACGCTGCAGCGATGACGGATGAATTCCGGGGTTTTCTCGCCGTAGGGAATATTCCCGCAATCGGCGACGTACAACAGTGACTCGTTAGGCAGCAAACGCTGAATCTCGGCCAGCACCGAAAGCCCGCCGACACCGGAGTCGAACACGCCAATCGGCGCTTCACGCATGCTTCGAACCACAGACGCTGCAGCCCGGATCACGCTTGACCCGCAATTCGCGAAAGCGCGAGCCCAAGGCATCGATCAACAACAGGCGCCCCACCAGCGGCTCGCCGAAACCCACCAGCAATTTCATCGCTTCCAGCGCCTGGAGACTGCCCACCAGGCCAACCAATGGCCCTACGACGCCGGCTTCGCTGCAGGTCAGTTCGGCTTCACTGCCGTGACCATATAAACAGTGGTAGCACGGACTTTCCGGACGGCTCGGGTCAAACACCGACAACTGCCCTTCGAGCCGAATCGCTGCGCCGCTGACCAGAGGTTTACCGGCGGCGACACACGCAGCGTTGACCGCTTCGCGGGTGGAAAAATTATCGGAGCAGTCCAGCACCAGATCCACCGCGGCCACTGCGGCGGCCAGGGAGTCTTCGTCCAGCGCGGTGCGATGGGCAATCAACTGAATTTCGGGATTGATCGCGCTCAGTCGACGGATCGCCGAATCGACCTTGCTCAGGCCGACACTGTCGGTGTCGTGGACGATCTGGCGTTGCAGGTTGGTCAGGTCGACGGTGTCGAAGTCCGCCAGGTGCAATTCACCTACGCCGGCGGCGGCCAGATACAGCGCAACCGGCGAGCCGAGGCCGCCAAGACCGACGATCAACACGCGGCTTTCTTTCAGTCGCAACTGGCCGTCGATGTCGACGTGTTGCAACAGAATCTGCCGACTGTAGCGCAACAACTCCTGATCATTCAGCACGGCAGGCGCCCCAGGCTGATACGTTCGTGACCGCCCAGATCGGTGCGGCTGTGGACTTCTTCAAAGCCGCGGGTCAGCAGTAAATCGCGTACCGCAGTGGCTTGATCGTAACCGTGTTCAAGCATCAGCCAACCGCCCGCTTCCAGATAATCCGGCGCCTGGGCGACGATCAGACGCAGATCGTCGAGCCCGTCGACGCCAGCCACCAAGGCACTGGCCGGTTCGAAGCGCACATCGCCTTCCACCAGATGCGGATCGGCGGAGGCAATGTAAGGCGGGTTGCTGATGATCAGTTGAAAGCGCTGACCTTCCAGCGCACTGAACCAATGACTGCTCAGCACGGTGGCGTTGTTCAGGTGCAGGCGCTGGCGATTGCGCTCGGCCAGGGCCACGGCTTCGAGTACGCGATCCACGGCGGTCACCGTCCAGGCCGGACGCTCGCTGGCCAGGGCCAACGCAATGGCGCCGCTGCCGGTGCCGAGGTCGAGGACCTTGGCAGGTGTGGCCGGCAGCAGTTCCAGCGCAGTCTCCACCAACAGCTCGGTGTCCGGGCGCGGGATCAGCGTATGCGGCGCCACTTCCAGGTCAAGCTTCCAGAAACCTTGCTGGCCGAGGATGTAAGCCACTGGCTCACCGCCACGGCGGCGCTGCAAATACTCGGCAAATTTAAGCGCCGCTTCGCTCGGAACGATGCGCTCGGGCCAGGTGTGCAGAAAACTGCGGGACTTGCCCAACGCCGCGGCCAACAACAATTCGGCATCCAGGCGCGCAGTGGGCGAATCCGGCAGGTCGGCGGCGCGTAACAAACTGGCAATGATCGTCATTTACTCACCTATCGCTGCCAATTGGTCGGCCTGGTATTCGGCCAGCAACGGCTCGATCACCGCATCGACGCCACCCGCGAGGATTTCGTCGAGGGAATACAGCGTCAGGTTGACCCGGTGGTCGGTGACCCGCCCCTGGGCAAAGTTGTACGTGCGAATCCGCTCCGAGCGATCGCCCGAACCGACCAGCAATTTACGCTCGCTGGCGATCGCGTTCGCGGCGGCGCTGGTTTGCTGATCGTTGAGCTTGGCCGACAGCCAGGACATCGCCCGGGCGCGGTTCTTGTGCTGGGAACGTTCTTCCTGGCACTCGACGACGATACCGGACGGCAAGTGCGTGATGCGGATCGCCGAGTCCGTTTTGTTAACGTGCTGACCACCGGCACCGGAGGATTTGTAGGTATCGATGCGCAAATCCGAGGGGTTGATCTCGATCGCTTCTTGCTCGTCCGGCTCGGGCAACACCGCTACGGTGCAGGCCGAGGTGTGGATGCGGCCCTGGGATTCGGTAGCCGGAACCCGTTGTACGCGGTGGGCACCGGATTCGAATTTCAGCTTGCCGTAGACGTTGTCGCCTTCGACGCGAGCGATGACTTCTTTAAAGCCGCCGTGTTCACCGATGTTCTCCGAGAGGATCTCCACCCGCCAGCCACGTCGTTCGGCGTAACGCGAATACATGCGGAACAGGTCGCCGGAGAAAATCGCCGCCTCGTCACCGCCGGTGCCGGCGCGGATTTCGAGGTACACGTTGCGGCCATCGTTCGGATCCTTGGGCAGCAGCATGCGTTGCAGGCTGGCTTCGATGTCGATCAGTTGCTCTTTGGCTTCGCGGACTTCTTCCACGGCCATTTCGCGCATGTCCGGGTCGCTGTCCTTGAGCAGCGCCTGAGCGCCCTCGAGATCGCTTTGTACCTTGAGCAACTGTTTATAGGTTTCGACAATCGGTTCGACTTCCGCGTATTCCTTGGAATAGGTGCGGAATTTGTTCTGATCGGAAATGACTTCGCCGTCGCCAAGCAAGGCGGTCAATTCCTCGAAACGGTCCTGGAGGATGTCCAGCTTATTGAGCAGTGACGCTTTCATTGCGGTTTTTTATCCGAAAAGCTATCCGATGAGCCCTCATTCAGGGCAAAGAGTTCCTGGGCCATGGCCAGCGCATCGAGGCGGCCTTCGGCAGAGAGCTTTTTCAACTGCACGCTCGGTGCGTGCAAGAGTTTGTTGGTCAGGCCCCGCGCCAGTTGCACCAGCACGTCTTCGGCGCTGCTGCCGTTGGCCAGCATGCGCTGGGCCTTCTGCAATTCTTCGTCGCGCAGGCGCTCGCTTTGTTGGCGATAGGCCTTGAGCACATCCACTGCCGCCAGTTCACGCAGGCGGACCATGAAATCTTCGGCACCAATCGAGACCATCTCTTCCGCCGCCTGGGCTGCACCCTGGCGACTCTTGAGGTTCTCGGCGACGACTTCGTGCAGATCGTCGACGCTATAGAGGTAAACATCGTCCAGTTCGCCGACTTCAGGCTCGATATCCCGGGGGACGGCGATGTCTACCATGAAGATCGGCTTGTGCTTGCGCAGTTTCAAGGCGCTTTCCACCGCGCCCTTGCCCAGGATCGGCAACTGGCTGGCGGTGGAGCTGATGACGATGTCGCTGCGCACCAGTTCCGCCGGGATGTCCGAGAGCAACACCGCGTGAGCGCCGAACTGCTCGGCCAGAATGCTCGCGCGCTCCAGGGTGCGGTTGGCGACGACGATGCGTTTCACACCCAATTCGTGCAGATGGCGGGCGACCAGGGTGATGGTCTCGCCGGCGCCAATCAGCAAGGCCTGGCTGCGTTGCAGGTCGCTGAAAATCTGTTTCGCCAGACTGACCGCGGCAAACGCCACCGACACCGGGTTCTCGCCAATGGCGGTGTCGGTGCGCACCTGTTTGGCCGCATTGAACGTGGCCTGGAACAACCGCCCGAGCAACGGACCGATGGTGCCAGCCTCGCGGGCCACGGCGTAGGCCGATTTCATCTGACCGAGAATCTGCGGTTCGCCCAACACCAGCGAATCGAGCCCGGAAGCCACCCGCATCATGTGACGAACTGCCGCATCATCTTCGTGCACATAAGCGCTCGCACGCAGCTCTTCGAGGCTCAAATGATGATAATCGGCCAGCCAGCGCAGAATGACGTCCGCCGAAAGGTGATCCTGTTCTATATAGAGTTCACTGCGATTGCAGGTGGAGAGGATCGCGGCTTCGCGGCTGTCGGTGAGTCGGCAGAGCTGCTGCAAGGCCTCCACCAGTTGCTCAGGGGTAAAGGCCACGCGCTCGCGGACGTCTACTGAAGCAGTCTTGTGGTTAATACCGAGTGCAAGGAAGGCCATTCAAGGTCGCTGATAGTGACGTGAAGCCGGCAATTGTCCTACTTCGACAGAGCCAGAACAACTACCGCTGACTATTGTCCCAATGATCTGCCTCTATAAAGGTGCCGATTGAGTCTCGGTTATGTTTGGCCGAAGGCTTGTGTCATGATGATCCGACCGCAGGTTAGTCGTCCTCTTCCTATATGAATAGATCTTCCGCGTTGCTCCTCGCTTTTGTCTTCCTCAGCGGCTGCCAGGCCTTGGCACCCGTTTCGTCGGACGGTACGCCGCCGGTCGAAGACAGCACTCCGGCCCCTGAAAAGCCCAAGGTCTACAGCTCATTCAGTGAAGAAACCGTCTTCAGCCTGTTGAGCGCCGAACTGGCTGGCCAGCGCAATCGTTTCGACATTGCCCTGGACAACTACGTGACCCAGGCAATCAATACTCAGGATCCGGGCATCTCCGAGCGAGCATTCCGTATTGCCGAGTATCTGGGCGCCGATCAGGCCGCCCTGGACACCGCGCTGATCTGGGCGAAAAACGCGCCGCAAGACCTTGAGGCGCAACGGGCCGCTGCCGTGCAACTGGCTCGTGCCGGGCGCTATGACGACTCCATGGTCTATATGGAGAAAGTCCTGCAAGGCAAGGGCGACACGCATTTCGACTTCCTCGCCCTGTCTGCGGCCGATACCGACCAGGACACGCGCAACGGCTTGATGAAAAGTTTTGACCGTTTATTGCAGCGCCATCCGAACAACAGTCAGCTGATTTTCGGCAAAGCCTTGCTGCTGCAACAGGACGGTGATGCCAAGGGTGCGCTGAGCCTGTTGGAAGACAATCCTCCGGACGAAGGCGAAATAGCACCGATTTTGCTGCGCGCACGCCTGCTGCAGGCCCTCAGTCGTGGCGACGAAGCCTTGCCGCTGCTGCAAAAAAGCATCAAGAAATACCCGGACGACAAACGCCTGCGCCTGACTTACGCGCGCATGCTGGTTGAACAGGACCGCATGGACGACGCCAAAGCCGAGTTCTCGAGCCTGGTTCAGCAGTACCCCGAAGACGACGAGCTGCGTTATTCCCTGGCGCTGGTTTGCCTGGAAGCCAAGGCCTGGGATGAGGCCAAGGGCTATCTGGAAGACCTGATTGCCCGGGAAAGCCACGTCGATTCGGCGCACTTGAACCTCGGTCGTATCGCTGAAGAGCGCAATGACCCTCAAGGCGCGCTGATCGAGTACGCCCAGGTCGGCCCTGGCAACGATTACCTGCCGGCGCAATTGCGTCAGGCCGATATCCTGATGAATAACGGCAAGACCGCAGAAGCCCAAAGCCGTCTGGCTGCGGAGCGCGATGAGCAACCCGATTACGCGATTCAGTTGTACTTGATCGAAGCCGAAACCTTGTCTGCCAATAAACAGCCCGACAAGGCCTGGAATGTATTGAAGCAAGCCTTGCAGCAATACCCGGACGATTTGAACCTGCTGTACACCCGCGCCATGCAAGCGGAAAAACGCAACGACCTGGCGCAGATGGAAAGTGATCTGCGGCTGATCATCAAGCGCGACCCCGACAACGCGATGGCGTTGAACGCCCTCGGTTACACCCTGTCGGACCGTACGACGCGCTACGTCGAAGCCAAGGCCTTGATCGAACAAGCGCACAAGATCAATCCGGAAGACCCGGCGGTACTCGACAGCCTCGGCTGGGTGAACTTTCGCATGGGCAACCTCGACGAAGCCGAACGCCTGCTGCGCCAGGCGCTGGAGCGCTTCCCCGATCAGGAAGTCGCCGCGCACCTGGGCGAAGTCCTGTGGGCCAATGGCAAGCAACGGGAAGCCAAGCAAATCTGGAGCAAGTTCCTCAAGGAACAACCCGACAGCCCCATCCTGCGCAGCACCATCAAGCGCCTGACCGGATCAGAGACTCTTTAACATTATGTTTTTGCGCCACCTCATCGTTTTCAGTTTCATCGCCCTGCTCGCCGGTTGCGCGGGCTTCGGTGCCCGCGAATCAGTCCAGGGCAAAGGCAACACGGCCCAATGGCGCGTGTACAAACAGCAACTGACCAGCCTCGACGGCTGGCAGATCAACGGCAAGATCGGCATTCGCGCCCCGAAAGACTCGGGCAGCGGCACGTTGTTCTGGCTGCAGCGACAGGATTACTACGACATTCGCCTCTCCGGCCCCCTGGGTCGCGGCGCAGCACGCCTGACCGGCCGCCCCGGCAAGGTCTCGCTGGAAGTCGCCAACCAGGGCCGCTATGAAGCGCCTACGCCCGAAGTGTTGGTCGAAGAACAACTCGGCTGGAAGTTACCGGTGTCGAATCTGGCCTGGTGGGTTCGCGGGCTCCCGGCTCCGGACAGCAAAAGCCGTCTGACGCTGGACACTGACAGCCGCCTGTCCAACCTTGAGCAGGATGGCTGGCAAGTCGAATACCTCAGTTATGCCGAGCAAAACGGCTTTTGGCTGCCCGAGCGGATCAAACTGCATGGCACCGACCTTGATGTCACGCTGGTGATCAAGGAATGGCAACCTCGCAAATTGGGGCAATGAAGATGACTGCTGCGCGCTTGACGCTGCCCTCCCCGGCCAAACTCAATCTGATGCTGCACATCCTCGGTCGCCGTGAAGACGGTTATCACGAGTTGCAGACTATTTTTCAGTTTCTCGATTACGGCGATGAGATCACCTTCGCCGTTCGTGATGACGGTGTGATTCGACTGCACACCGAATTCGAAGGCGTCCCTCACGACAGCAATCTGATTGTTCGAGCGGCAAAAAAACTTCAGGAGCAATCCGGTTGTTCGCTCGGCATCGACATCTGGATCGAAAAAATTCTTCCTATGGGCGGTGGAATTGGTGGCGGCAGTTCAAATGCCGCGACGACTTTGCTCGGTCTCAATCATCTCTGGCAACTGGGTTGGAATGAGGATCGACTGGCCGCTCTAGGCCTGACGCTGGGCGCGGACGTCCCGGTTTTCGTGCGTGGGCACGCGGCTTTTGCCGAAGGCGTGGGGGAGAAACTGACCCCTGTAGACCCCGAAGAACCGTGGTATCTCGTGCTTGTGCCGCAAGTCTCTGTAAGTACAGCAGAAATTTTTTCAGATCCGTTGTTGACACGTAACTCTTCTCCCATTAAAGTGCGCCCCGTTCCCAAGGGAAACAGTCGAAATGACTGCTTACCGGTGGTAGCAAGGCGTTACCCAGATGTACGTAACGCATTGAATTTGTTAGGTAAATTTACCGAAGCAAAACTCACCGGAACTGGAAGTTGTGTGTTTGGGGGCTTCCCAAACAAAGCTGAAGCTGATAAAGTCTCGGCCCTTCTTACAGAGACCCTTACAGGGTTTGTAGCAAAGGGAAGCAACGTTTCGATGTTGCATCGCAAGCTGCAAAGTCTGCTCTAAAAGGAATCGAGTACTGGGTACTCGTTGCAACAGATACAGGGGCGTCGCCAAGCGGTAAGGCAGCAGGTTTTGATCCTGCCATGCGTTGGTTCGAATCCAGCCGCCCCTGCCATTTTCCATACTCATCCAGGTTACCCTCAGCCTCTAGGTACTGCGCGTGTCCAAGATGATGGTCTTTACGGGGAACGCTAACCCCGATCTGGCTCGGCGTGTTGTACGTCAGCTGCATATCCCTCTCGGTGACATCTCTGTCGGTAAGTTCTCCGACGGCGAAATTACTGCCGAGATCAATGAAAACGTCCGCGGTAAAGATGTCTTCATTATTCAGCCGACTTGCGCTCCGACTAACGATAACCTGATGGAACTGGTAGTGATGGCTGATGCCTTCCGCCGCTCCTCGGCTACTCGTATCACTGCTGTTATTCCTTACTTTGGTTATGCCCGTCAGGATCGCCGTCCGCGTTCCGCACGTGTGGCTATCAGCGCGAAAGTCGTTGCTGACATGCTTACCGTAGTCGGCATCGACCGTGTTCTCACGGTTGATCTGCATGCTGACCAAATCCAGGGTTTCTTCGATATTCCGGTAGATAACATCTACGGCTCCCCGGTACTGGTGGATGACATTGAAGATCAGCGCTTCGAAAACCTGATGATCGTATCCCCAGACATTGGCGGCGTCGTGCGTGCACGTGCTGTTGCCAAATCCCTGGGCGTGGATCTCGGGATCATCGACAAACGCCGTGAGAAAGCCAATCACTCTGAAGTGATGCATATCATCGGTGATGTCGAAGGGCGCACCTGTATTCTGGTCGATGACATGGTCGATACCGCCGGCACTCTGTGCCACGCGGCCAAGGCCCTGAAAGAGCATGGCGCTGCCAAGGTTTTCGCCTACTGCACACACCCTGTGCTGTCCGGTCGGGCGATCGAAAACATCGAAAATTCAATGCTGGACGAACTGGTGGTGACTAACACCATCCCGTTGTCCGCCGCTGCTCAAGCCTGCTCGCGTATCCGTCAACTGGATATCGCGCCGGTAGTTGCCGAAGCGGTTCGCCGCATCAGCAACGAAGAATCGATCAGCGCGATGTTCCGTTAAGGGCCCTGCCCTTCTCGACCATCTCGTTGACGAAAAGCGCCCCGCCCCGGCATTCCTGTCGGGGCGGGGCTTTTTTGCCCATATCGCCTTTAGCGCTGGTCGCAAACGCTGGGGCGAATGTGGTTATTTTGGAGATACAACATGAACGAATTTACTCTGAATGCTGAAGTGCGTTCCGACCTGGGGAAAGGTGCGAGCCGCCGCCTGCGTCGTCTCGCAAGCCTGGTACCAGCTGTAGTTTACGGTGGCGAAAAAGCCCCTGAATCCATCAGCATGCTGGCTAAAGAAGTTGCCAAACTGCTCGAAAACGAAGCGGCTTACAGCCACATCATCGAGCTGAACGTTGGCGGCACCAAGCAAAACGTAATCATCAAAGCCCTGCAGCGTCACCCGGCCAAAGGCCACGTGCTGCACGCTGACTTCGTACGCGTTGTAGCTGGCCAGAAACTGACCGCTATCGTGCCTGTACACTTCGTTGGCGAAGAAGCTCCGATCAAGAAAGGCGGCGAAGTTTCGCACGTTGTTGCTGAAATCGAAGTGACCTGCCTGCCAAAAGACCTGCCTGAATTCATCGAAGTCGACCTGGCTAACGCCGAAATCGGTTCGATCATTCACCTGTCTGACCTCAAAGCCCCTAAAGGCGTTGAGTTTGTTGCTCTGGCACACGGCGATGACAAGGCTGTTGCCAACGTTCACGCTCCACGTGTTGCTCCAGAAGCTACTGAAGAAGGCGCAGCAGAGTAATTTCACTCTGTTCGCCGGAGTGACCGGAAACATCGCGGACTAAAGCGTAGCGAGAAAGCGGGCGAGATCGCGGAGTTTACATAATGGTAAATGAGCACTTGTCGTCCACTTTCGCCGCACACAACGGTCGCGGCGATGTTATCCACCACTCCAAAGAAGGGCCCCTATCGTGACTGCCATCAAACTGATCGTTGGCCTGGGAAATCCAGGCGCTGAATACGAACAGACCCGGCATAACGCAGGGGCCCTTTTTGTTGAGCGCATCGCGAACGCACAAGGCGTAAACCTTGTGGCGGATCGCAAATATTTCGGCCTGACCGGACGCTATTCGCATCAAGGTCAGGATGTTCGTCTGCTGATTCCCACCACCTACATGAACCGCAGCGGCCAGGCCGTCGCGGCACTTGCCGGATTCTTCCGCATTACGCCTGAAGAAATCCTGGTGGCGCATGACGAACTCGACCTGCCACCCGGCGTTGCCAAGCTCAAACAGGGCGGCGGCCATGGCGGGCACAACGGGTTGCGCGACATCATCGCGCAACTGGGCAATCAGAATACCTTTCACCGCTTGCGGCTTGGCATTGGCCACCCGGGCGTTGCCAGTATGGTTTCAAATTTCGTCCTGGGTCGTGCGCCACGCGCCGAACAGGAAAAACTCGATGCCAGCATCGACTTTGCCCTCGGCGTGCTGCCGGATATCCTCGCCGGGGAATGGAACCGCGCGATGAAAAACCTGCACAGCCAGAAGGCCTGACTCACTCCTCGGGGAAAACACCATGGGATTCAATTGCGGCATCGTCGGCCTGCCTAACGTCGGCAAGTCCACCCTATTCAACGCCCTGACCAAATCCGGGATCGCGGCCGAGAACTTCCCCTTCTGCACCATCGAGCCGAACACCGGTATCGTGCCGATGCCGGATCCACGTCTGGAAGCCTTGGCGGCCATCGTCAATCCAAAGCGCATCCTGCCGACCACCATGGAATTCGTCGACATCGCTGGCCTGGTTGCCGGCGCCTCGAAAGGTGAAGGCCTGGGCAACAAGTTCCTGGCCAACATCCGTGAAACCGATGCCATCGCCCACGTAGTCCGCTGCTTCGAAGACGAGAACGTGATTCACGTCTCCAACAGCGTCGACCCGAAACGCGACATCGAAATCATCGATCTGGAACTGATCTTCGCCGACCTCGACAGCTGCGAAAAGCAACTGCAGAAAGTCGCCCGCAACGCCAAGGGTGGTGACAAGGACGCCGTGGTCCAGAAAGGCCTGCTGGAGCAATTGATCGCTCACTTCACCCTCGGCAAGCCTGCTCGTACGCTGATGAAGAACATGGGCGCCGACGACAAAGCGGTGATTCGTGGTTTCCACCTGCTGACCACCAAGCCGGTCATGTACATCGCCAACGTCGCTGAAGACGGTTTCGAGAACAATCCGCTGCTGGACATCGTCAAAGCCATCGCCGAAGAAGAAGGCGCCATGGTGGTTCCGGTCTGCAACAAGATCGAAGCCGAAATCGCCGAACTGGAAGACGGCGAAGAGAAAGACATGTTCCTCGAAGCCCTGGGCCTCGAAGAGCCTGGCCTGAACCGCGTCATCCGCGCTGGCTACGAAATGCTGCACCTGCAGACCTACTTCACCGCCGGCGTCGAAGAAGTCCGCGCCTGGACCGTCCGCGTGGGTGCTACTGCGCCACAAGCCGCTGGTGTGATCCACACCGACTTCGAGAAAGGCTTCATCCGCGCCGAAGTCATCGCCTACGACGACTTCATCCAGTACAAGGGCGAAGCCGGCACCAAAGAAGCCGGTAAATGGCGCCTGGAAGGCAAGGACTACATCGTTAAAGACGGCGACGTGATGCACTTCCGTTTTAACGTCTAACTTTATTCAGAACAAAGCACTACCCAAGAAAAAGCCGCGTTTAGACGCGGCTTTTTTGTGCCTTTTTTTCATGGATTAAACCAGCACAACACATGCTACGGCGGCTCGTTACCTCACACCCGATACTTGCGCCGATTGAAGAACATCGAAGCCCCCGCCCCCACTACCGCGATTGCAAAGATCCCGACATCAATGCTGCCAATATAGAGCGGCAGCACAAACATCACGCAAAAGCCCAAACCGACCAGAGCAATACCCAGCCATTTCCTGAGTACGTAGCTCCTTACGCAACTGTATAGCAGCAGCATCCCCACGCCTGCCAACGCATATTGAATGTAGAGACTCATGGGCCTATGCCCCTTGTGACTTGATGATCATGGAGGACACGGAACGCTGCGGCCCGATGCCGCCACTGACTTGAGCGTCCAGACTGACGATGACATCGCCAGCGTGATAGGCCTGACACTGAAACGGATGAGCGCTGAGGACAATGCCGTGATTGGCGGTAAATTGATTCCTGTCAAACTCCACTGTTCGCATCCTTAACGAATCCAGAAAGGCGCGAAGTGTCCATCAGGATTTGGGTTATCGCAAATCCGGATCGGTCCGCGTCAGACTTTTTTGCTCCGCGGCAGAAAGATCGCCAACACCCCAAGCAGCGGCAAGAACGAACACAAGAAATACACGTACTCAATGCCGTGAATGTCCGCCAGATGCCCAAGCAACGCCGCGCCAATCCCGCCAAAACCGAACATCAATCCGAAGAACACCCCGGCAATCATCCCGACATTGCCCGGCACCAGTTCCTGGGCATACACCACGATCGCCGAGAAAGCCGAGGCCAGGATGAAGCCGATCACGACGCTGAGGATGCTGGTCCAGAACAGGTCGACATGCGGCAGGATCAGGGTGAACGGCGCTACGCCGAGGATCGAGAACCAGATCACGGCCTTGCGCCCGATCTTGTCGCCGATCGGCCCACCGAAGAAAGTCCCCGCCGCTACCGCGCCGAGAAACAGGAACAAGTGCAACTGTGAACTCGCTACCGACAGGTCGAATTTCTCGATGAGGTAGAAGGTGAAGTAACTGGTGAGGCTGGACATGTAGAAATACTTGGAAAACACCAGCAGCCCGAGTACCACCAGCGCACTGATCACACGGTTTTTCGACAAACCATGCGTCGCCGCCTGGCCTTGTTTGAGTTTGAACAGGCTCAAGTGATTGGCGTACCAGCGGCTGATCCGATAAAGCACGAACAGCGCAAACACCGCGAACAGCCCGAACCAGGCGACATGGCCCTGACCGAACGGAATGATGATCGCCGCAGCCAGCAAAGGACCGAAGGCTGAGCCAGCATTGCCGCCGACCTGAAACGTCGACTGCGCCAAACCAAACCGCCCGCCCGAAGCCAGCCGCGCCACGCGAGAAGCTTCCGGGTGAAAGGTCGAGGAGCCGATACCGATCAACCCTGCCGCCAGCAAAATCATCGGAAAGGTGCCGACCACCGACATCATCAAAATGCCGATCAATGTGCAGATCGTCCCGGCCGGTAACAGCCAGGGTTTGGGGTGCCGATCAGTGTAGTAACCGACCCACGGCTGCAACAGCGAAGCCGTCAGCTGGAACGTCAAGGTGATCAGGCCAACCTGGGTGAAGGTCAGGCCGTAGCTGGCCTTGAGCATCGGATAGATCGACGGCAGCACCGACTGGATCAAGTCGTTGATCAAATGCGCCAGCGCCACGGCGCCGATGATGCGCATGACCAAAGGGCTGCTTTGTGAAGTCGCGGATGCCGGCTGCGCGCCGGTCTGGACATTGCTGATAGCCATAAGAGTTTCCATACAACAGATGGGTGCACACGGGCAGGTGCGCCAATGTGCCATTTTTCGGTGCAACCGCGCCATCCCCTTAGCCTGCTAACGACCTCGTTTTCATCGTTGAAAAGGTGATAGCGCAACGCCATGGTCTGAATCTTGCCTTGGTAATCCGCTTCAACGCGGCCCCTTACAAAGGGGACCGAGAATGGGAAGTTTCGCTACAGAGCCGGCCTACAGAGCTGGCGAGGGTGAACTTTCGAGGCCTTTTAGAAGGGCACCGGTCGCGACCGCAACGGTTGCGACGCACGCCAATGGTGCGTGGTGTCCAGAGGAGTCATGGGGCATGCAGGCTTTTTTATCACCGGGGATCGGGTTGCTGGGGCGTTTTGGCTTCGCACGCAAATTTCAGCTGTTGTTTCTGCTGTTTATCCTGCCGTTGACGGGCAGTCTGTGGATGATCGGTCAAGACTATCGCGACAAACTGAACCTGATCTCCGGCGAACGTGCCGGGGTTCGGCAACTGCTCGCCCTGGACGCTCTGGATAATCTGCTCGCCGCTCAGCGTGATCGCGCGGCTCGCTGGCGCGCCACGGAAACCAATCGTCAGCCGACACCCGCGACGATCGCGGCGATGGCGGCTTTCGATACGGTTCAGCCCGCCGTCGCCCAAGCCACCATGGACCTCGGCAACGCACTGCAAACCGAAGGCGCCGAGGGCGAAACCCTGGCCCGTTTTCAAGCGCTGCAAAGCGCCCTCAACGGCCTGGACTCGAAAAGCCTGAGCAGCGTCGGTTGGTGGCCGGACGGTTACGATCGTTTCACCAATGCCTTGAGCGCTCTGCAAGCCTTGCGCGAACAGATTGCCATGGACAATCGCCTGACGCTGGCGCCGTGGCTGGAAACCTATCTGCTGACGCAGATCTCCACGCAGCACGCGCCGGACCTGATCGAACGCGTCGGCCGTCTCGCCAGCGTTGGTCAGGCCTCTGTAGTGTCCGGGCAGTTCACCCTGCAAAGTCGTCTGCAACTGCGGGACTTGCGCAGCCGCATCGGTGACGCCCGGGAGCAACTGGTCAAAACCGCCAGCCTGCTCGAAGCGCGACTACCCAGCGCATTGCAGGCCTGGGCCGGGCAATACCATGACAGCCTCAAGCACCTGGATGCCGAGTTGAAAGTCCTCGATGACGGTGTGTTCGGCGGCAGCATCAAGCTCAAGCCGGACGAGTTCGAACGCAGCCTCGACACCCTGCTCGCCGACCTCGCTTCGCTGCGTCAGCAATCGTTGGTGTCGCTGGATCAACGTCTGGACTATTACCACGGCTCTGCCATCCGCCAGTTCATCCTGGTCGCGAGCATTTTTGGCTGCCTGCTGCTGGCCGCACTGTACCTGTTCATCTGCTTGCAGGCCTCGATCCGTCGTAGCGCCAGCGGCATTACCCTGCTGGCCGAAGCCTTGCGCGACGGCAATCTGAGCCTGCAAGTACCGGTAGAAGGCCGCGACGAGCTGGCCGCCATCAGCACCGCCCTCAACGTCGCGGTGGTGCAACTGCGCAACAGCCTGCTGGGGGTTGATCATGAAACCTTGCAGCTGAGCAACGCGGTGCGCACCCTTAACCATCACTCCAGCGGCGCCTTGGGGGAAGTCGAAGCCCAGCAGTTGCAGATCAGCCAGATCGCCGCGGCAGCCACGCAATTGGCGGCGACCTCTCAAGGCGTCGCCCAGAGTTGCGAACAGGCCTCCGGCAGCGCTCAGCATACCCAGCGCATTGCCGCCGACAGCAGCCGTGACAGCCTGCGCACGACGGCGAGTATTCAGCAACTCAATCAGCGTTTGAACGATACCGCGGCAGCATTGGGCCGGGTCAGTGAGCAAGGACAGCAGATTCAGTTGGTGGTGGACACCATCCGCGGGGTTGCCGAGCAGACGAACTTGTTGGCACTTAATGCCGCCATCGAGGCCGCTCGCGCCGGTGAGCAAGGTCGTGGCTTTGCGGTGGTGGCCGATGAAGTGCGCAGCCTGTCGCAACGCACCCAGTCCTCCACCGCGCAGATTGCCGGGACTGTCGACAGCCTGCGCAACACCGTAAACGAAGCGGTGAGCCTGATGGAAGCCGCTTGCGGCCAGGCTCAGTCCGACGCCCAGGCCGTCACTGGCCTCGGCGAACGCCTGGGGGAAATCGCCAGTGCCGTGCAGAGCGTCACCGATACCCTGGCGCAGATCGCCACAGCGGTCGACGAGCAAGCGACCACCGCCGACGAGGTCAGCGGCAATATCCAGCAAGTCGATCAGGCGGCAGTACGCTTGCTCGAAGGCGCACGGGCGGTGAACCTGGCAGCGGACACCTTGAGCCAGGGCAGCAAGGCCTTGAGTGCCAATACCGGGAGATTTCAGCTCAGTTGACGCCCTCCCCTGGCCCGTTTTTTCGGGTCAGGCGGATAAGCGGTTGAAAGCGTAGAGAAATATTTTAGATTTACGCTTGACACATCTCCGTTACGAGCCAATAATGCGCGCCACTTGGCTACATAGCTCAGTTGGTTAGAGCATAGCATTCATAATGCTGGGGTCCGGGGTTCAAGTCCCTGTGTAGCCACCAAGTACTAAAAACGGCTTACCGAAAGGTAGGCCGTTTTTTTATGCCTCGAGAAAAGTGCTCCCTGTCCACAGGGCGGTTAGTCCCCACACTTCGCGGTTCTCTCCTACAGTTAACGCCAAAGCTAAACGCAGAGAGACCACCCTATGTACTGGGGCCTGGACGAGATCATTGTGTTTTTCATCGCGGTCGCCATTTTCTGCGTGGTGCTGGAACTCGCTTTTCGTCTCGGCCGTCATCACCGAACCCACAGCAGTGATTCGGCCCGATCCCACCTCACCGTTTTGCAAACCGCCCTCCTCGTTTTGCTCGCGTTGTTGCTGGGTTTCAACTTCGCCATGGCCACTTCACGTTTCGAAGCGCGCAAGACACTGATTCAAGATGAAGTCACGGTAATCGGCTCGACCTATCTGCGAGCGAAGTTGCTGCCACCTGAACTGCGCGGGAAGGTGACAGCGCTGCTCAAGGAGTATGTCTCGGCGCGGATTGAGTACCTGCGCGCCGGCACGGACGAGAAACTGCTGAAGGCGGCCAGCGCATCGTCGCGGACGATCGAGGACCAGTTATGGAATCTGGCCACCGCCGCCGAGGCCCAGGGCGAAGCGACAGCCGCCATGAACCTGATGATCCAGTCGTTGACCGACGTCTACAGTGTCAATGAAAAGCGTCGCGCCGAGCAGGACAATCATGTCCCGGCAACCGTCATCAATCTGCTGTTCGTGGTGGCCATCGGCGCGTTGGGTTTGATCGCTTACAGCTATGGCCTGGGCCACCGTCGACGGCACGGCTCGACGGCCATCTTCGCGGTGCTGATTGCCATGGTCTTCACCCTCATCCTCGACCTGGATCAGCCCCGCAGCGGCTTCATCCGCGTAGGCGAAGAAAGCCTGCTGCGGTTGCAAGAGAATTTGAACCGCACGAGTTCGGGCAAAGAGAGGCCACGTCCGCGCCAATCCCGTCAGGAACGCATTGCCGACAATGCTGGCAACGCCCGCCCCCAGATCTGCCAGGTCCGCAGCCAGACCATCGCCTGCCAGTCACTGTCGGCGGGATAGAACTGCTCAATCAGATTCAGTTTGATACGTCCCGCACTCGATCACAAAGTGGCATCGACCGCACCTGCGGCAGCGCGCGTGGTTTGCGTCGCTTCCGTTCGGCCGATAAAGTCCCCTGATCTTTCCCACGGACGGAGTGCCCCCACGTGTTCTCAGCCTTTCACTTGAGCCGCTATCGCCTGTCAGCCTTTTCGCTGATCGCCGCAGCTTTAACCCTCGCAGCCTGTAGCGCCCCGACCACTTCAACGTTGCCTGTCGCGCCCGAAGCCGCGTCAGGTTATCGCGCCGACCTGCAGACCCAATACGCCTCGAAACACATGGCAGCCGCGGCCAATCCGCTGGCGGCCGAGGCTGGGCGGGAGATGTTGCGTCAGGGTGGTTCGGCAATCGATGCCGCGATTGCGATGCAAGCCGTGCTGACCCTGGTCGAGCCACAATCTTCAGGCATTGGCGGTGGTGTATTTATCGTGCTTTGGGATGGCAAGGCGGTGCGCACTTATGACGGTCGCGAAACCGCTCCGGCCGGCGCCACCGAGAAGCTATTCCTGCAAGTCGACGGCAAACCGATGCCGTTCACCCAGGCGCAGATTGGCGGTCGTTCAGTCGGGACACCGGGCGTGATGCGGGCCCTTGAGTTGGCCCATCAGAAACACGGTCGTCTGCCCTGGGCACAGCTGTTCGAACCGGCGATCAGACTCGCGGATCAAGGTTTCGCCATCTCGCCACGCCTACACCAGTTGATCGCTTCGGATTCGTCCATTCGACGCTCGCCGGACATGGCCGCCTACTTCCTGAATGCCGATGGCAGCCCGAAAGCAGCAGGCACGCAATTGAAAAACCCGGCGCTGGCGGCTGTGTTCAAACGCATTGCCAAGGAAGGACCGGATGCGTTGTACAAAGGCCCCGTCGCACAGGAGATCGTCGCCAAGGTTCAGGGCCACGCCAACCCGGGCAGCCTGTCGCTGAACGACCTCAACGGCTACAGCGCCAAGGAGCGCGCGCCGCTGTGCACCGACTACAAACGCTGGCAGGTCTGCGGCATGCCGCCACCGTCGTCGGGCGGAATTGCCGTGGCGCAGATCCTCGGCACCTTGCAGGCCCTGGAAACCCGTGACCCGCGTTTTGCCCTGGCGCCGCTCAAACCGATCAAGACCAACAAACCTGCGGGCATCGAACCAGCGCCTGAAGCCGTGCACCTGATCTCCGAGGCCGAGCGCCTGGCTTACGCCGACCGCGCGCTGTACGTGGCCGACGCAGACTTCGTGCCCGTCCCCGTCAAAGGTCTGGTGGCCCCTGCGTATCTGGCCGACCGCGCGGCCCTGATCGGCGATCGCAGCATGGGCACGGCCAAACCCGGCACCCCGCCGGGCATTCAGGTCGCCTACGCACCGGACCGCTCGCCGCTGCGCATCTCCACCTCGCAAGTGGTGGCGGTGGATGACGAAGGCGGCGCCGTGTCCATGACCACCACCGTGGAGTCCGCGTTTGGCTCGCACCTGATGGTCCAGGGTTTCCTGCTGAACAACCAGATGACCGACTTCTCCTTCATCCCCGAAGAGAATGGCCAGAAGGTTGCCAACCGCGTCGAACCCGGCAAACGCCCCCGCTCGTCCATGGCTCCGACCCTGATTTTCGACCGTCAGAGCGGCGAATTCCTCGCCACCATCGGCTCCCCCGGCGGCTCGCAGATCATCGAATACGTCGCCAAATCCACCATCGGCCTGCTCGACTGGAACCTCGACCCACAAACCGCCATCAGCCTGCCCAACTTCGGCAGCCGCAACGGCCCGACCGAACTGGAACAGGGGCAGTTCAGCCCGGCGCTGATTCAAACGCTGAAAGACAAAGGCCACAGCGTGAACGAGATCGACATGACCAGCGGGACCCAGGCGATTGTCCGGGTCAAGGATGCGCAAGGGAAAACGTCGTTGGCGGGCGGGGCCGATCCGCGGCGTGAGGGGGCGGCGTTGGGGGATTGAGTCTTACGTGGTAAATGAGCAAGGGCTTACCGGGAGGTAGGCCCTTTTTTACGCCTGATAAACCTGATTCAGCCTAGCGAGAGATCTTCAGCGCCTGTCGCGCCTGATGCTTCTCCAGCGCCAGGTCGATCAAACGGCTGACCAACTCGCTGTACGTCATACCGGCGGCCTGCCATAGCTTGGGGTACATGCTGATGCGGGTGAAGCCGGGCAACGAGTTGATCTCGTTGATCAGCACTTCGCCGCTGTCGGTCAGGAACACGTCGACCCGCGCCAGCCCGGAACAACCCAACACCTGGAATGCCTCGACGGCCAGGGCACGGATGCGTTCACTGGCTTCGATGCTGATGTTTGCCGGCACCACCACTTCCGCCGCTTGAGCGTCAATGTATTTGCTGTCGTAGGAATAGAATCCGCTGCGCACCACGATTTCGCCGCAACCACTGGCGATGGCGTCATCGTTGCCGAGTACCGCGCACTCAATTTCGCGACCACGGACGGCGGATTCGACCAGTACTTTCTCATCGAAACCCAAGGCCAGCTCCACTGCTGCCGCGTACTCGATTTCGTCATTCACCTTGCTGACGCCCACGGAAGATCCCTGGTTCGCCGGTTTGACGAACAGCGGCAAGCCGAGTTTGCCTTGCACCTCGGCGAACCCGGTGC
Organism: Pseudomonas sp. FW305-20; assembly: GCF_058788075.1. Classification (NCBI taxonomy): domain Bacteria; kingdom Pseudomonadati; phylum Pseudomonadota; class Gammaproteobacteria; order Pseudomonadales; family Pseudomonadaceae; genus Pseudomonas; species Pseudomonas sp. FW305-20. The sequence continues at coordinate 118,533 of NZ_JBYTAJ010000016.1, forward strand.
GCGCTGCGGTGGCGCGGGTCAGGGTGACGAACGGCGTGACCGCCAACCCGGCGTCACGCAGCAGGCGCTTGCTGATGTCCTTGTCCATGCAGACGGCCGAACCAAGCACATCGGAGCCGACAAACGGCAGATCGGCCATGCGCAGCAAGCCTTGCAGGCAACCGTCTTCGCCCAGGGTGCCGTGGACGATCGGGAAGATCACATCGACGTGTCCCAGCATTTCCTGACTGGAGGTTTCCACCAATTGTTGACTGGCCTTGCCCGGCACGACGGCCAGTTCGCGGTTGGATTGGTTGAGGGCGATCAGCGCCGGGTTTTCCTGGTTGAGCAGGAAATTCGAAGGGTCATTCAGGTGCCAGTGACCTTGCTTGTCGATGCCGATCAGCACCGGCTCGAAGCGCGAACGGTCCAGCGCATCGACGATGTTTTTCGCCGATTGCAGCGACACTTCGTGTTCAGCCGAACGGCCGCCAAAAATAATACCTACCCGCAGTTTGCTCATTCAGAACTCCTCAACGATTGGCCCTGGCGTCACCACCGCAACCGCCCATAACAGCGCCAATGACAACAACGGGGCAGCGTAGCTCAGGTGGGATATTTCCATGATGTGGGGCGCCTTCGTGACTTAAAAACATGCAACACCTTGCAACATTAGTCGGGGATTTTCTACCGGCCGGGGTGATTCGATCGGCAGCAGACAGGCGGTTGGTGAGTGGGGTAACGTGTTCAGCATCGAGTTCAAGGCAACACCACCATGGCCAAGCACACGCCTCCCATCGATTGGTTCCACCGCGCGCCGGACGTTGGCGGGCTTCAGCGTTTCGAGGCGTTTTTTGCCGGACACGGCTACGACCTTCACCGTCACGATACCTACGCCATCGGCCATACCCTGGCCGGCGTGCAGAGTTTTCAGTACCGCGGCGGCTGGCGCCACAGTCTGCCGGGCGGGACCATGGTGCTGCACCCGGACGAAGTTCACGATGGCGAAGCCGGCACCGAGACCGGGTTCCAATATCGAATGATGTACATCGAGCCGGCGCTGATCCAGCAGATGCTCGGCGGCCAGCCGTTGCCGTTTATCAAGACCGGCCTGTCGGCCGATCCACGTTTGTTCGCCGCCACCGCCGTGCTGCTGCGAAGCCTCGATTGTCCCCTCGATCCTCTGGAAGAGCAGGATGCGCTGTTCGATCTGGCCCAAGCCTTGAACAGCGTTTCCGGCGTGCCTGCCACACGCCAGAGCTTCGACTACGTGGCCGCCGAACGCGCGCGCGAATTCATCCACAGCGCACTGGATCGCACCGTGACGCTGGAAGAACTGGCGCAACACAGTGGTCGCGATCGCTGGAGCCTGTCGCGGGATTTTCGCCTGTTGTTCGGCACCAGCCCTTATCGATACCTGACCATGCGCCGCCTCGACCTGGTCCGCTCGCTGTTGATCCAGGGCCAGTCACTGGTCAGCGCCGCGCTGATCGCCGGCTTCACCGATCAGAGCCACATGACCCGGCAATTCAGCAAAACCTACGGCTTGTCGCCGGCACGCTGGATGAAAATGCACCGCCGCTGAGCCACGCACAATCGTTCAAGAAGCTCACCGATACGCCGGCTATCGTGGATGCACGATCAAACCACGAGAGCTGCTGCATGAACGCTTACGAAAGCCTTAATTTCGCTGAGAAAATTTCCAGGATCGGGCCGTACTGGACGCCCAGGGTCATCGCCGAAATGAACGACTACCAGTTCAAGGTGGTGAAGCTGCTGGGGGATTTCATCTGGCACGATCACCAGGATACCGACGAAACCTTCATCGTCCTCGAAGGACAATTGCGGATCGACTTTCGCGATGGCCACGTGCTGGTGAACGCCGGCGAAATGTATGTGGTGTCAAAAGGTGTCGAGCACAAACCGTTCGCCGAGCAGGAGGTGAAACTCCTGCTGATCGAGCCCAAGGGTGTGCTGAACACCGGGAGCGAAGGTGGCGAGCGCACTGCGCAAAATGACGTTTGGGTGTGAAAGGCAGGCGGCTTACGGCGGCAAGGTTTTGCCGTCCGCTGGATCGCCGATTTTCAGGAAGTGCCGGCCCGCCCCATGGTGCAAGGTGCAAGGTGCGCAATGCATCTTGCCCTTCGAAGCGCCAGCGACCGTCACTGAACACTCGCTCGTCTGCCTGTGCGGGAATCACCTCAGCCAGAAACAGATCGTATTGCTGGTGCGATTCACGCCGCGATGGCAGGCATCAAGTCGCTAGCTGATTGGCAAACTGCCCGACCGCGTTCACCACTTTCTGTGCACCATCCTGAATTTCGACAATCACCGTCCCCGCCTCTGCCGCCAGCGCCAGCCCCTGTTCAGCCTGGAGTTTGCCCTCGGTCATCAGCGCCACGGCGTTGCGCGCCATGTCCTGGTTCTGCCGCACTACGCCGACAATCTCATCGGTTGCCTGGCTGGTGCGCGAAGCCAATTGCCGGACCTCATCCGCCACCACCGCGAAACCACGCCCCTGTTCCCCGGCCCGAGCCGCTTCGATGGCCGCGTTGAGCGCCAGCAGGTTGGTCTGTTCGGCAATCCCGCTGATGGTTTTGACAATGGTGCCGATCACCAGCGACTGCTCGTTCAGCGCTTCGATGCCTTCCCCGGCGGTTTGCATGTGCGAAGCAAGGTCACGCATCACGTTGACCGCCTGAGTCACCACCGCACTCCCGCGCTGCGCGCTGCTGTCGGTTTGCTGCGAGGTGCTATAGGCAATGTTGGCGGCGTCGGCGACGGCTTGCTCCTGATTGACTTGATCGGTAATCACCGTGGCGAATTTCACCACTTTGTAGAGTTTGTTGTTGGCATCGACCACCGGATTGTAGGAAGCCTCCAGCCAGACCACGCGACCGTGGCTGTCGATGCGCTTGAAACGGGCAGCGACGAACTCCCCTGCGTTCAAGCGGCGCCAGAAATCCTGGTACGCGGTGCTGTTGTAATCCTCGGGTTCGCAGAACATGTGGTGATGTTTGCCCTGGATTTGCGCCAGGCTGTAACCCATGCCGCTGAGGAACCGTTCGTTGGCCGCCAGCACGTTGCCATTGAGGTCAAACTCGATCACTGCCGTGGAGCGCACAAGCGCGCCGATCAGGTTCTCATGCTCACGAGACGCCTCGATGGTGCGGGTCAGGTCACTGGAGTAAATCGAGAAGTGCTTGATCCGGCCGTCCGCGGACCGAACCGGCTGCACGATTGAGCGCAGCCAGGCTTCCTGGCCATTGCCGCGCAACAAACGCACCGTGCCGGCAAAGTGCTCGCCACGGGTCAGTGCGACCTTGAAGCGCTTGTGGAATTCGTCCGACTTCACATGGGCCGGGACGATGTCTTCAATGTGTCGCCCTATCAGGTCGCTGCTTTTGTAGAGCATCTCGCCGATGAAGTTCTGGTTGACCGATTGAATCCGCCCATCGGCATCGAGGGTCAGGACCAGCATCTCGCTTTCCAGGCTTTCCTTCACTTGTTGAAGGCTGGAGAGTTCTTCGCGAAGAGCCGACAGCTCCTGCTTCAAGCGTTTGTTGAACATGGGATACACCGATGGACAGGGAAGAAAGCGGCATGCAGCCTAGCCATCGGCCTAAAGGATATTTTCTGAAGAGTGTTTCAGAGTTGTCCTACAAAAATAGTTAGGCATGTTGATGTGCGTCTTGTCGCCAGAAGCCTAATGGTTGTCGAACATCGTTTCTTCACAACATTTCCGGACATTAAACACCGCTCGACAGCACTTGTTGAAAACGGCTCAAGGTTACTTCCTGCAAGCTACAACACCTTGCGTCATTGCCTACGGCTACGCCAGAATCCGCCGGCTTGTGCGCCTTGGGGGCGGTCGGTAACTTGGTTCCTGTCACTGCCCATCAGTGATCGGGTTTAGTCGCCCGACTAGTCATCAACGGTTGCACAAGTGTTATCCAGTCAGGTTCGCCTGCACTTGATGGTGGCTGTGCGCATGGCGCTTTCGGGCGCGCCGGGTTTTGGTGGCTTTACCGGTCGACTAACTTGCGCACAGCCGCCTCCTTTTCGTTTAGTCGCGAGATGGTCACGGCCCTACTATAGAAAAGTTACCATGTTCAAGGTCACACCCAATCCACCGGACACCGATCCGGCATCGCCCTACGAATCCCTCGATTCGAACAAGCTTCACGAAGCCGCCGAGCGCGCCCTCGACCATCACTTCCCGCCACCACCCAAACGTAGCGGCCAGCTCTTCAGCGTCAGCCCGGGCATCAACCCTGAAACCCTTCTCGCCAATGCCTCGGAAGATTTGCTGTCCATCAGCGCCATCGCCGCCAACCTCGCCGACGATGTGGACGGTTCCCGCCGCTCCGTAGCCCTGGCGCTCAGCCGAATGGCCGACGGTGTGCATTTGTTGGTGGAGAGAATGCTGGATCATCTGGATGACCCCGAGATAGCGGCGATTTTCGCCAAGCAACAAAGCCGCGTCATCTAATCCGCCACCCCATAAAAAAATGGGCACCCAACCTGGTTGGCGTGCCCATTCTTTTTTCCGCTCCCCCGCTACGCCGAAATGCGCCGACTGTCACTGAGCGCAGGGAGCCACGCGGCGGCTCCCGACATTAGGCATCCGCGCCCCGAAATACGCGGCACAGCTCACACCCACTGTCCCCATCACCGCGCAGAAGATCACGCAGATCCATGGGCTCCACGGCATCAGACCGATCAGCAACAACGGTGTGATACTCGCCCAGACGGCGTAGGCAATGTTGTAGGTGAAGGAAATCCCCGAGACGCGAATCCGTGCGGGGAACAGGCTAACCATCACCGACGGCACTGCGCCGACCACCCCGCAACCGAGGCCGGCCACCGCGTACGCCAGACCGACCCAGCTGCCTCCGATGATCAGGCAGGTATAAAGCACGCCAATACCCAAAGGCAGCAGCAAGCTATAGAACATCACCGTGCGCCAGGCGCCAATGCGGTCGACCAGCAGCCCGGCGAGCACACAGCCGATATTCAGAAAAACAATGCCCAAGGCACTCAGGGCGAAGGTGTGGCTGGCGGTCATGCTGAAGGTTTTCTGCATCATGGTCGGGGTGATCACCACGAACACCACCACCGCCGAGGTCAGTACGCAAGTGAGGATCATCGCTGGCAGCATGGCCAAGCGGTGTTCACGCAAGACCGTGCGCAGCGGCAGTTCGACGGCCGCATCACGTTGGGCCTGCATGGCCATGAACACCGGGGTTTCGCTGAGCCAGCGGCGTAGCCAGACGCCGATCACGCCAAACACGCCGCCCAGCAGGAACGGATAGCGCCAGGCGTAATCAAGGATTTCCGCCGGGGTGAATGCCTGCGCCAGAAAGGTCGCCGTCAGTGCACCGATCAGGTAGCCAAACGTCAACCCGGCCTGCAGGAAACCGAGGGCATAACCGCGATGCCCGACCGGTGCATGCTCGGCGACGAACACCCAGGCGCTCGGCACTTCGCCACCCACCGCCGCGCCCTGGAGGATTCGCAGCGCCAACAGCAGCAGCGGGGCGAAATAACCGATTTGCGCGTAGGTCGGCATGATGCCGATCAGCAGGCACGGCAGCGCCATCATCAGGATGCTCAGGCTGAAGACCTTCTTGCGGCCCAGTCGGTCGGCGAAATGCGCCATCAGAATCCCGCCCAACGGCCGCGCCAGATAACCGGTCGCGAAGATCCCGAAGCTTTGCAGCAGTCGCAGCCACTCAGGCATTTCCGGTGGGAAGAACAGCTGGCTGAGGGTCAGGGCGAAAAATACGAAAATGATGAAATCGTAGATTTCCAGCGCACCGCCAAGGGCCGCAAGGCCGAGGGTCTTGTAATCCGAGCGGGTGAACGGCGCCGGATGCGAGTGAGTGTTGGCAGTCATGAAAAGGACTCTGGCATAGGCAAAAACCAAGGCGCCCATGGTCTACGCAAACGCGCCAACGGACAACCCGTTAGACCAAAGTCCTGGACGCGTAAAATTTCGAAAAACGCCTGGATTTATCCTACGGACAGGTTCGATTGCGCCTGACATGAAACCCGGAGAGGTCTTATCTCCAACCTATAAATTGCTGAGTAAACTCCGACAGCTCACACACTTTTTAAAGCAAGACAGCACTGACCAAGGATGAACAAACACATGTCTTTAATTTCGAAAACGCTGGAAGAGATGATTAACGAGATTTACCAGGACGGTAGGGTTTCAGTCGTTGAGTATAAAAAGCTGCGTGATGACGCAGATCGCCGTATGGACGCTGTCGTCCGCGAGTTCGGCCAGCACAACAATTTGACCGCCCTTCAAAAAGCGATGGATGTAGTCATGCAATTGACGCAAACGTCCATCATCGATGCCAAAAAAGCCAAACTGACCGATACAGGAGAGGCCATCGTCAAGGATGCCGTATTGGCCCAGGTCGAGTACTTGCGCGCCGGTACTCACCTGGCACTAAAGCTGTTGTAACGCATCAATCTCCATCCGGCCCATAGACATCAAGCCCGGGCCGGACTCCATAACCGAGGGTTCCTGGCATCCAACTGCAGGTCTTACGCAAAAAAACTACTCGCAACCACTATTCTGTGTAACGCCGCTGATCCAGTATGGCGCGTACCCCAATCAACGGGACCACGCTGAAAAGGATCTGAGCATGTTCAAATTCGCAGCACTCACCCTCGCGGCCCTCACCCTGAGTGCCGCCGCCCATGCCGATATCGGCCTGAAGCTGGGCAGTACCGAACGCGTCACCCGCCTCTTCGCTTACCCCAACAACTGCAACGTGATCTGCTTTCGCAACTGGACGCTGGAGCAAACGGTCGAGCATTACCTGACCCAAAGCGTGCAGCGCGATGGTTACAGCGCGGCGAAAGTGCTGGTCAAAACCGATAATAATCAGCTCTACGCCGAAATCACCGGGGTACCCCGCAGCTATGAAAAACCGCTGGCGGCGTTACTCGATGCCGGTGATCTGGCCTATACCGGCGCCAGCAAGCTGAATGCCGATGGCAAGTGGGCTTACAGCTGGTATCTGTTCCTGCCACTGGGCATGGCCCTGGAAAACCGCAAAAGCATTGAACTGCTGCACTTCCCACCCGACTATTCGCTGACCCAGGCTCAGGATTACCTGCGATCCGCCACCACCGATCGCTGGGCCACACTGTTGACTGTCAACGGAATTCCGGCCGACCAGACGCCGGGCTACCAGACCATCATCGACATTGCACCGATTGCCGCGCCATCCAACGCTGGCAAGGATCTGGAAGGCGTCTACGACTACTTCAAGGACTACCAGACCACCATGGTCAAGCAACTCAGCCAGAACGCCAGTGGTGCGGCGTTGCCGATGGTCGCCTTCGGCGCGCCGGTGCGTAACTGGATCAAGCAGCAATACGGGCCGACCGTGAACGTGCTGGGCCTGGTCAGCATCAGTCCGAGCGACGGGGTGAAAGTGCCCGTTCTGGGTTCCAACCACCCAAGCTATATTTGGTACGCCGCCGACCCGGAAAGCTATACCGGCAAAGATGCCCAGGCCAAGGCCGACACGGCGGGCCTTAAAGTCATGGGCCAGGATTTGAGTGCCGCGTGCTGGCAGGCCGCGATGGGCCGCCAACCGGACACTAATCCCGACATTGAACTGAGAAGTTGCACCCAAACCTGGCAAGTGGCCCAGGCAGAAAAAACCTGCGAGCTTTTCTACACCTCGATTCGCAACCTGTCGCCCGACAAAGCCGTGGCCAAGTGCGCAACGGCGCCGATCAAATCTCAGCTCAAACAGCTGAAAGCACCGGTCCCCGAGACCGCGATCCCTGCCCCGGCGCTATAAAACGATGAACGGCGGTTCTACTGTCAGTTATGACAGTAGAACCGCCGTTTCATTTGCGAGAGGCTTGAATCGCACCCATGTGCTGCAGGGCTGACAGGATCGTCAGCTGATGGAGAGTTCGCAGCACCCAGCCGACAAGGATCGTTATGAAAACCCACGCCGCGCACGACACGCTTGCACAACCACCCGATGGGATTTATCCATTTGCGGAGCTGCCCGTTCGCCTTGGATTCCCCTCCAGGGCCGACTTCGAGATTATCGACAACACCCACGGATCGGCGGCAGCCGTCGCAGTGCTTCGGGACTTTCCACGCATCAGCCGAATTTGTCGGGCGTCGGGGCACCTGCTGCCGTATCGCTGTCGGCATACCCGGCAACTGGCTCATGGCATCCATGTCTATGACCCGCGCTTCTGCGGGCTGCTGCGACACTCCTGCGACCCAAACGTATTTCTCGACATGAGCGAGCTATGGTTGTGGGCGCTGAAGGACATCAAAAAAGGCGATCGACTGACGATGGACTACGCCTCTACCGAAGACAAACTCATGCGTCAGTTCGCCTGCCAGTGCGGCTCATTCGACTGCCGTGGCTGGATCACCGGCTACGATGAATCGCCGAACGCCGACGGCCAGTTGTTTCTTCAACACTGGCGCCGGCGAAGTCCATGCTGAAGGGTCGTTACAACGCCTCGACCGGACGCAGACGGTATTGCGGCGGCAATTGCTCGAAACCGCTGATGGTGGCGTTCAGGCTTTTCCAGCGACCGTCCTTGATGCCATAGATGCAGCCGTGAATCGACAGGCTCTGCCCGCGATGCCAGGCATTTTGCACAATGCTGGTGTGCCCGACGTTGGCCACTTGCTGGATGACGTTGTATTCGCAGAGGCGGTCGACCCGCTCTTCTTCAGTGGGCAACTTGGCGAGCTCCTCGCGTTTCTCATAATAGAGATCGCGAATCGAGCGCAGCCAGCCGTCGATCAGGCCCAGCTGACGGTCCTGCATTGAGGCGCGCACACCGCCGCAGCCATAGTGGCCGGTCACGAGGATGTGTTTGACCTTCAGCACATCGACTGCGTACTGAATCACCGACAGGCAATTGAGGTCGGTGTGCAGCACTACGTTGGCCACATTACGGTGTACAAACAGATCGCCGGGCAGCATGCCGACGATCTCGTTCGCCGGCACCCGGGCGTCGGAGCAACCGATCCACAGGTATTCCGGGGTTTGCTGACGGGCCAGCTTGGCGAAGAAATCAGGATCTTCTTTGGTGATCGCGTCAGCCCAACGCTCGTTGTTATCAATCAGATCTTGTAATTCGTTCATGCAATGAAGCCTCGAGAATGATGCGCTTCTATGACAGACAACCCTCTGTCGGGGTCACGCGCCAGATGCAGATACCCGGTTTTCCATGCCGGAGGAATTCTCAGCAGCCCAGAGGGTCCACCCTAGTAAGGCCTACAGTATGAGGAATTGCCATGACTGATTCACGACGTCCGTTCGATGCGACTCAACCCGAGCCCATCGATGACAACGAAGACCGCATGGGCTCGATGCATGAGCTGGATTTCGACGAGGAAGAACCCAGCGCCAAAATCGGCGACGAGCTGACGCAAACGGAGCGTGAACGCCTGATGCCTCGCGAACGCGTACGTGAAGCCGGCATGACCGGGGCCTCGACCGATGACCATGAGTCTACCGACGACGACATGAGCCCGGAAACCCTGATCCGTGAAGACGGCGCACGGGACGCCCACGAAGCGGGTGAAGGGGGCCAGGCCGATTGGGATTTGAGCATTGTCGATGCAGACGACATTGGCGGAGGGAACGGGCTGGATGAAGAGGAACTGGCGCGGCGGGATCCGATGGACGGTAATCGTTGATCTGTGGCGAGGGAGCTTGCTCCCGCTCGGCTGCGAAGCAGTCGTAAAATTTCAGGACCGCTTCGCGGCCCAGCGGGAGCAAGCTCCCTCGCCACATTCGCTGTAGCTCAATCGACCAAAGTGCAGGCCATCACCACGGCATCTTCACGCCCACCCACCGCAGGGTAGTAATCGCGCCGCCGACCAATCTCGTTAAACCCATAACGCTCATACAACTTGAACGCGCCACGGTTGCTGTCGCGCACTTCCAGAAAACATTCCCGCGCCTTGGCGTCATACGCCCGGGACATCAAATGCTCCAGCAGCGTCAAGCCCAGGCCACGGCCCTGGTTCTCCGGCTTGACGGTGATGTTCAGCAGATGCGCTTCATCAAGGATGATCTGCACCACCCCGTGGCCGACCTGCTGCTCGCCTTCAAACATCAGCCATATCTGATATTTACCCAGCCCATCGAGAAAAATCCCGCGCGTCCAGGGATGGCTGTAAGCCGCGTATTCGATTTTCAGTACAGCGTCCAGGTCCGCCTCGGTCATCGGGCGGAACGATACAGCGTCACTCATTCGATTCTTTCCAACGCGCCATCAGCCGACGCATGGCTTGCCAGACATCAGCCTTACGCTGTGGCTCTTCCATTAATAATTCCAGACCCGGCAGGGCCCAGACCGAGCCCAGGCCGTCGACCTGGAGTTCACGGTTGAAGGATTCGGCGTTCGCCTCACCGGCGAAACGCACCGCCGGCAGGCCGATCAGCCACACGCAGACGCACGGTGCGTCTTCCAGCCGGGCCGAGAGAAAACCTTGCACGAAGTCGCGAGCCGCTTCCGGGCCTTGATCCATGGTGCCCCGAGACAACAGCGGCCAACGCACCGGCTCGCCGACGATCTGCGGGCTGTCCGGCAGGCCGGCGGCGCGCAGCATGTCTTTGAGCAACAGATAGGCAGGGTCGCGGGTCTGGAACGATTCGCCTGTGGGTAACTCCACCAGCAGCAGGCAACGCCCGGCCCGCAACAATTGCAGGGCGAAACGCGGTGGCGGCACGACGGGCGCCCTGGCCACGACCGGAGCGGCCTCTTCTTCAACCTTGGCGTTCGTGCGCGTGCTGGCCAACGATGGCCGCGGCACCTCGATTTTCACCCGCTCGGCCGGTTTGACCAGCGGTTCCACGGGCGAATCAGCCACAGGTGCGGGCGCAACCGGAGCAACCGGCGCGACGACCAACGGCTCGGGCATCTCCAGCAACTCAGGGCGCGAGGGCGCAGCAAAGGGCAATTCGGTGCGCGGCAGCCAGTTGACCACCTGCATGGCGGTCAAATAAGCGCGACGACGGGACTCGATAAGCAAAGGTCGGCCACTTGTGGATAACTAAAGTGCGGTGATTCTACCGCCCTTCGCTCAAGATCGCCCACGCTTGATCGATAGAAAGCCAACTGTCCGTCCCGAGAGTGAATCGCAACGGGCTTGATGCAGTACAATCGCGACTTTTAATCGCCAACCAGCCGGCCATTCCGATGATCGAACCCAAGCGCGTCTTGCGCGCCCTCGCTGAACACTGGGCACTTCTGGAGCCACTGTGCGAGCACTTCGACCAAGGCACCTTGAGCCTCAACGAATTGCGTTCACAGTTGGCCGCCCAGCAACTGGACAGTACGCCGCAGGACATCACCAGCCTGCTGGACGTGTGGATCCGCCTCGACATTCTGGTTCCCGTGGCGAAAAGCCCGAACCGTTTCGAGCTCAACGCGCAGATCCACGACTTCCTCGCCTACCTGCGCCGTGAGCACCGTCTGGGCCTGTGCCTGGAAATCGAAGCCTATTTGCGCCACCTCGAACGCCTGGCCGGTTATATCCAGGACGCCTTCGACATCCGCGACGGCCACGACCTGGCGCGCCAGTTGCGCCTGCTCGACATGCGCGTACGGGATGTATTGAAAAAACTCGCCAACGACGAACAGGCCCTGGTGGCCGTCGCCGAGCGCGCCAAGACCAGCGACCGGCAGATTCCCCTGCGTCAGCGTTACGCTGAAGTACTGGCGACCTGGGACGAATACGTCGAGCCGATGATTCAGTTGGTAAACGCCGACGGCGCCTTCGAACAAGGCGTGCGCAAGGTCGAGAACGTGTTGCTGAAAATGCTCACCGAGCAGCAACGCCTCGGCCATCTGGTCGATGACGACATGCTGCTGCGCACCCACGCGCGCATCCTCGAAATGCAGACCAGCGCCCAGCTGACGTTGCGTCATGCCCGCGAGCTGTTGCTGCCGCTGCGTGAAGAAGCCCGTCGACACAACGCCGTGACCCGTGGCGCGGCGCTGGCCTTGTCGGCCATTCGTCGCAAAGGTATCGATGCGGTGCCACAAGCGGCGATGCCGATGTTCACCCGCCCGCAAAGCACCTTCCTTGGCAGTGCCAGTCAGGTCGAAGCCTACGTTTATGCGCTGGCCCGTTTCGAGCCGAAACCGGCGCGCTTCCCCAAGGCCCACAAGACTCAGAAAGGCGAAGCGCCGCGCGCGCCACGCACGGTTCGGGAAATGCTCGAACGTTGCGAAGACGCCCTGCCGATGCCGGACCTGATGACCTGGCTACTGGAGCAGGAACCGGACGGCGCCACCGACGAATTGCTTTATTGGTTCTCGCGCCTGTCGCGGGAAAAGCGCTTCACACGCGAGCGTCTGGAACGCCGCGACTACCACACTCATGAGCATCAGGTCAGCCTGCGCTCCTTCGCCCTGCTCTCGGCCCGCGACACCGCCGAGGATTCTGCGAGCATCCCACATGCATCTTGATCTAAACGAACTGTCCCAGCTGGCGCCGATCTTTCGCGAGCTGTTCAAGGGCTATCACGTCAGCCGCCGCGACCCGGAGCTGTACGCGCAACTGTCGAACTTCCAGGACCAGTACCGCACGCTGTTCAAGGCACTCGGCTTTGAACTGGTCTGCGACACCCGCGGTTTCTACTACTTCGTCCCGGACCTCGCCGCGGCGGCGGTGAACAAGACCGCGCAACGCCTGGCGCTGTTCACCTTCATCCTCGTCGAACATCTGGCCGATCAGGGCCGCGACCCGGTCGCCGTGCTCGACGGCGGCAGCCTCGGCCGCGATGAGCTGCCATCGCTGCTGGAGAAATACCGCGACCTGTTTATCCAGGCCGAAGTGCAGACCGTCGAAGAACTCGAAGAAAAAATCATGCGCCGCATGACTCAGCTCGGTTTTGCCGGTGAAGAAAATGGCATCTATCGTTTCCTGCCGCCGATGCACCGTTTCCTCGATGTCTGCCTGTCGGTCCAGCAGGACCGTGATCTGGCCGCCAGCCTGCACAGCGTCTTGCCTCTGCCGGTTCCGGTGCTGATCGATGACGACAGCGACGAAAAGCTGCTGCAAACCGATGATCCGCTAGACCTCAGTGACTTCGAAGAAGAAAGCGAAGAAGACGCCATGGCCCGCGCCATTGCCGAAGAACAGGAGACCGACGCATGAGCAAGGAACGCTACGGCATTCGCCGCTTTGCCCTTTTGAACACCGCCGGTTACAGCCTCGGCCTGTTCCCTCTGGAAGAACCGCTGTCGGTTTACGGCGCGAACAACCTCGGTAAATCCGCCTCGATCAACGCCTTGCAGTTCCCGATCCTGGCGCGCATGTCGGACATGAGTTTCGGCAAGTACAGCCTGGAACAATCCCGGCGCTTCTACTTCGCCTCGGACACCAGTTACATCCTGGTCGAAGTCTCGCTGCCCCACGGTCCACATGTGATTGGTGTGGTCGGTCGCGGCCCGGGCGGTGGTTTCGGTCACCAGTTCTTTGCCTACGCCGGCAAACTGGACCTGGCCCATTACCAGAAAAACGACACCTGCCTGCGTCAGAAAGAATTGTTCACCAACCTTGAGCGCGAAGGCCTGAAAGCCTACGAACTCAAACCTGATGAATTGCGTCGCTTGCTGGTCGGCGGTCACACCTCGATCCCGCTGGACCTGACGCTTATTCCGCTGCGTTCCACCAGCGAGCAGAGCCTGAAGACCTTCCGCGCACTGTTCATCAACCTGCTGCACATGCGCGAAATCACCGCGGCCAAGCTCAAGCAATTGTTCCTCGATGCGTTCGAACACAGCCTGCGTTCCGGTAGCGTCGACTACATCGCCGCGTGCGAAGAAGCGTTCCGCGATGTACGACGCATGGAGCAGGACTACAACTCTCTGGTCACCGCCGGCCCGTTGGTCGAAGCCCTTGCTGCAGGCGTGACCCAGCGCAATATCCTGCGCGGCAAACTGCACCGGATCTCGCCGCTACTCGATTCCCTGCTCGGCACCTGGTCGGACTACGCCAGTGCGCGCAAGGAAGAACTGACGATTCAGGCCGAGCACTACCGCAACGAGCAGGACGCACTGCAAAACGATCAACGCGGCGGCACTCAAGAGCTGATGCGTCTGGAGCGGGAAATCACCGGCATCCAGCGCTGGCTCGGCGAATTGTCGGTGCTCAAGCATCGCTTCGCGCTGGTCGATGACGTCAAAGTCCTGGAGCAGCAACTGCTCGCGGCCAAGGACGCGCACGATGAACTCGCCGGTGCGCTGGCGCAGTCGCGACAGTTCTCTGCCGAAGACCTGGAAGAGCGTCTGCGGGATCTGGAAAAACGCCTGAAGTCGGTCAAGCAGCAACTCGATCACGCCGACAACAACAGCTACGCCCGTCTGCGCGAGGAATTCTCGCAACAGGATGTCGAGCGCCTGATGCGTCTGTTCAACAGCGCACTGTTCAGCCTTCCGCTGGGCGAACACGGTATTACGCTGGACGAGGACGGTCAGTGGGTCAAATCCATGGAGCTGATTCTTGATGGCTTCAAAGGCGAGCGCTTCGAAGTACCGGGCCTGTCCATCGACATCTCGCACATCGAGCCGCCGGCGCTGCAAGCCTTGGCTGACCGCGCGGCGTTGCGCGATCAGAAAGAGCGCCTGGACAAAGAACTCAAGCAACTGAAAACTCAAGCTGCCGTGGCCGCCGACCGCGCCGCGAGCAAGACCCAGACCGAAGCGCTGTACCAGCAAGTGCTGGATGCGCAGAAAGCCCTGGAAGACTTCCGCCGCGCGCAAACCCTGAGCGCCGAGGAAGGCGACAAGCTTGAGCAATTGGCACAGATGGAAGCCGCTCAGGAGGAATTGAAACGCTCCAGCGACGCCTTCACCGAACGCGTCCAGCAACTGTCGGCCAAGCTGCAATTGGTCGGCCGGCAGATCGGTGACATGGAGGCCAAGCAACGCACCCTCGACGATGCCCTGCGCCGCCGTCAGCTGCTGCCTGCAGACCTGCCGTTCGGTACGCCGTTCATGGACCCGATCGACGATTCCATGGACAACCTGCTGCCGCTGCTCAACGACTATCAGGACAGCTGGCAGGGTTTGCAGCGCAGCGATGGTCAGATCGAGGCGCTGTACGCTCAGGTCCGTCTCAAGGGTGTGGCCAAGTTCGACAGCGAAGACGACATGGAGCGCCGCCTGCAACTGCTGATCAACGCTTACGCACACCGTACCGACGAAGCCCTGACCCTTGGCAAGGCCCGTCGCGCGGCCGTTACCGATATCGCCCGGACCCTGCGCAACATCCGTAGCGACTACGACAGCCTTGAGCATCAACTGGCGCTGTTCAACCGCGAGATCAACAAGCGTCAGGTCTCGAACCTGCAGAGCTTCCGCATCGTGCTGGCGCCGAACAAGGAAGCGCTCAAGCACATCGACCAGATCATCCACAGCGCCGGCCAGTACGAAGAAGGTGAAACCCTTTCGGTCTTCGACCTGAGCCAAAGCGCCGATCAGGACAACAAGAACGAAGAAGCCAAGGAATACCTGGCGCGGCTGGTGGCGGCGAATCACAACCAGCTCGGCCTCAAGGACCTGTTCGAGCTGGCGTTCGAGATCACCAAGGTCAACGGCCAGCCGGTGATTCACACCGACATCGACGGCGCGGCATCCAACGGCACCACCATGACCATCAAGGCGCTGACCAACATGTACTTGCTGCTGCACCTGATGGACCGTGACCAGGCCGGTCGCGTGCGCCTGCCGTACTACCTCGACGAGGCAGCGGACATCGACGAGAAGAACCAGGCAGCGCTGCTGGAAACCAGTCTGCAACTGGGCTTCGTGCCGATCCTGGCGAGTGTGAAACCGCAGGTCTGCGCCAGTGTCGCCATCGACCTGGAAGGTGGCAGCGGGCCGAACGGGATCTACATCGACGAGGCGGACTGGAAGTACATTCGTCGTCACGATGAGGTGAAGGCTGCCGTTAATGTTGAAGCGGATGAGCCGGAGCTGGATGCCGTCTGATTTGCATTAATCGAAGGCATTAAAAAAGGCCGCGATCCAATGGATCGCGGCCTTTTTCATGGGTGCCTTTCAGTGAGTTTCAAGGCCTCTTCGCGAGCAGGCTCGCTCCCACATTGTATAAGTGCCAGACACACATTCTGCGCTCACAGCACATCTCTGTAGGAGCGAGCCTGCTCGCGAAGCGCCATCACAGACACCCAAATAATTTCCCGTTATTTACCGATTGAAATCTTCGGCGCCCAGGTCAGCCATTCGTCTTCGAACTTATCGAACAGCGGGAACGTTTGCTCAGGTCGCGCCGGGCTGCCCATGCGCTCGCCGTCCGGTGTGGCGAAAGCGATACCGCCCTGAATCAGGGTCTCCAGCGATTCGGTACGCATCGTCGCACCTTTGAACAAGCCGTAATCAAAACCAAAACCACTGGAGTTCCAGAAACGCGTGCCGCTGCGCACCAACGGCGCGTACTTCGGCTCGATCAGGATGTGCACCAACACACGGTCCGCCGTCTGGCCGAGTTCATAGCCTGTCACCTTGCCCACGGTGATTTCGCGATAAGTGACCGGCACACCTGTTTTCAGCGAACCACGGCGAGCAGCGCTCAACACCAGACTCAAACCGGCTTCCTGTTTAGCGGTTTCCGGTGGATTGCTCAGGGCCACGAAGTTCTTCTGCGGACCGAGGTTTTTCGCGGCCGGTTCTACTTCGATGTATTGGCCAGTGACCAGCGTTTCCAGGTTGGATGTCTTGATCAGACCCAGTTCAGGTTTGACGACCCAAAACTGACTGCCGACCCGGGCGATACGCTCCGGCACTTCGGTGATTCGTGCAGTCAGCAGCACCGACTGCAGGTCATCGCTGAGGTCGACGTCTTCAATCTTGCCAACATCCAGGCCTTTGAAGCGAATCGGTGTGCCGCTGTGCAGGCCATCGGCGCGATCAACCCTGATCGTCACCACGGCGCCTTTTTGCGTCGCCTCATCATGACTGGTGAACAAACGGAAACGTGGAATCCGCTTCTGCAACGGCGCCTTGGCTTCCGGGGTTTCAAAGGCAATGCCGCCAGCCATCAGGCTTTGCAGCGACTCACTTTTGACCTGGATTCCACCGGTCAACCCGCCGGTGAGCGTGATGCCGCTGGCATTCCAGAACCGTGTCGAGGCGTTGACCAGCCCTTCGTATTCCTTCTCGATGTGAACACCAATCACCAACTGTTTTTTGGTGCGGGAAAACTGATAACTCTGGACCGAACCGACCTTGACCTGCTTGTAGAGAATCGGGCTGCCGACTTCCAGCGAGCCGAGGTTTTCGGTGAACAGCACCAGGTGCAATCCTGGCGCACGCAAGTCGAGCGGGGGTGCCTTCGGCCGTGCGACAAACTCGCGCTGCGGTGCGGCGCCTTTGTCCCCGGGACGCACGGCAATGTAATTACCTTTGACCAACGCTTCGAGACCGGTGATACCGGCAAGCGAAATCGACGGTTTGACCACCCAGAACTGGGTGCCTTCGACCAGGTAATCTTCGGCCAGAGGATCGAGGGTCAATTCGGCGGTGGCACTGGATAGATCAGGATCGACCTTGAGCGCTTTCAGATTGCCGACCTGGATGCCTTTGTACATCACCGGTGTGCGACCCGCCTGCATGCCTTCGAAGTCGCTGAGTTTGACCTTGACCCGAATACCGGCCGCCGCCGCATCGAAATCTTCGTAGAGACGAAACGGCAGGCTCGGGTCGGTGGGCGGGCTGTCCTTGCGGTTCTCCGGCGTGGCAAACGCGATACCGCCGGCAACGATGCTGGCCAGGGACTCGCTGCGCACTTTCACACCCGACAGGTTGGCGTCGATGCTGATGCCGCTGGCATTCCAGAAACGCGTGTGTTTGCGCACCAGTTTGGCGTAGGTGGGCTCGATGAAAACCTTGAGTTCGACGGTGCTCTGGTCTTCGGACAGCAGATAACTTTTGATCTGGCCGACCTTGATCTGCTTGTAAAACACCGGGCTACCGCGATTGAGTGAACCGAGACGATCAGCCTTGATGGTCAAGTGGAGACCGGGCTGGGCGTCCGACAGCGGCGGCTCTTCAGCCAGGGCTTTGAACTTGCGCGTCGGCTCGCCTTCGCCCGGACTGATTGCGACGTAGTTCCCCGAGACCAGTGTCTCCAGGCCAGTGATGCCGGCCAGTGTCACACTCGGCTTGATCAGCCAGAAACGGGTGCTGGTCCGCAAGTATGGCTCCACGTCCTTGTTCATCTCGATGGTAGCGATTACGCCTTTGGAGGCACCTTCGTCATCGAGTTTGAGGGTCTTTACCTTCCCGACCGACATACCTTTATAGACGACTTCAGTCTTGTTGGCCTGAATGCCTTCACCGCTTTCGAATCGCACCTGAATCTCGATGCCGGTCTCGTTATAGGCTCGCCAGCCAAGCCAGCCGCCGATGATCAGGGCAATAAGGGGCAACACCCAAATAGCTGACCAGTTCGAGGCCGGTCGGGTTTTTGCTGTAGGCAAATCAGTCATGGTCGTCGTCCGACTCCGTGTTATCCCAAATCAGTCGGGGATCAAAAGTTACTGCGGCAAGCATCGTCAGAATCACCACACTGGCGAAAGCGATGGCGCCAAGATTGGCTTCGATGCTGGCAAGCCGTCCGAAATTCACAACCGCCACCAGGATGGCGATTACAAAGATATCGAGCATCGACCAGCGGCCAATGAACTCAATAAAGCGGTACATCCAAATACGTTGGCGAGCCGACAGGGGTTGGCGGCGCTGCACGGAAAACAGCAGCAGTGCGATGCCCACCAATTTGAATGTTGGCACCAGAATACTGGCGATAAAAACCACGGCGGCGATGGGGATCATGCCGTGCTGAACGAGTTGGATCACACCGGACATGATGGTGCTGGGATCGCCCTGCCCCAGTGAACTGACGGTCATGATCGGCAACACGTTAGCCGGGATGTAGAGAACCGCGGCGGTCACCAGCAGCGCCCAGGTACGCATCACACTGTTCGGACGACGGGCGTGAACCAGCGCACCACAACGGGTGCAGACCTGCTCGTCGGTTTCGGCTTCCTGCTTGTTCAATTCATGGCATTCGGCGCAAATCAGAATGCCTGCATCAATCGCCCGCATGGGCATCCTCTCCTGATAAAGCCTGCCAGATCTGATGGGGCGACATCACCACCTCCAACCAGACCTGAACCAACAACAAACCGATGAAGCACACCAGGCCAAACCCGACGGTAATTGCTGCCATATCTGCCAGTTTGACGATCGCCACCAGTACACCCATGAGGTAGACCTCGAGCATCCCCCAATCGCGTAAATGGTGATAAATGCGGTAGAGCAACAGGCCGTAACTGCGTCCGATATCAAAACGAATACTCAGCAGTACAACCAGTTGGCAAAGTAACTTGAGCAGCGGGATTCCCATGCTGCAGAGAAACACCACGACTGCAACGCCCTGCATTCCGGTATCGAAAAGGCCAACAACGCCGCTCCAGACGGTGTCGTGCGATGACTGCCCGAGTAGATGGAGCTCCATGATGGGTAAAAAGTTCGCCGGGATGTACAACAACAGAGCGGCGAGAACCAACGCGAGACTGCGCTGTACGACGTTATGCCGATGGGCGTAGAGCTCGTAGCCGCAGCGCGGACAGAGGGCTTTCTCGCCATGGGCGAGTTCGGGCTTGCGCATCAACAAATCGCACTCATGACACGCTACCAAGTCGTCCAGCGGTAATTCTGACAGCCCTGGGGCGTCAACCGGTTCTGGCATAAAGGCTCTGGCTCCGAAAAAGTTGGACCTATTCTAGTGTCATGGATCGAAAATAACTGTGCAAATTTGTGCTTTAACTGAAAGGCACTTTCCCGCGGACAAAAACAAAACCCCTACCTGCATACGCAGATAGGGGTTTCGGAATTTAATCTTGACGATGACCTACTCTCACATGGGG